>NZ_JBNHEQ010000292.1:0-57677 GCF_050016015.1 Dapis hubbardiae BLCC-M172 | reverse complement strand
CTGTAGGTCCGATTGGTCCGGAAGGTCCTGTAGGTGCGACTGGTGCCCCTGGTCCGGCTGGTCCAATTGGTCCTGTAGGTGCAACTGGTGCCCCCGGTCCTGTAGGTCCTATAGGTCCTGTAGGTGCAACTGGTGCCCCTGGTCCGGCTGGTCCTATAGGTCCTGTAGGTGCAACTGGTGCCCCTGGTCCTGTAGGTCCAATTGGTCCAATTGGTCCTGCTGGTCCTGTAGGTGCAACTGGTGCTATCGGTCCTGTAGGTCCTGCCGGTCCTGTGGGTGCAACTGGTGCTATCGGTCCTGTAGGTCCTGCTGGTCCTGTAGGTGCCACTGGTCCTGCTGGTCCTGCTGGTCCTGGAATCCCAACATTCCCAATAGGCTACATAATTGCTGGAGACAATGCTCCGGCAGACTTTTTAACTGGAGAAATTGTTCTGTGGCCTGGTCTATCTGTACCACCTGGTTTCTTCTCTCTTGAAGGTCAAGTATTGCCGATCGCTGGTAATGGGCAGCTATTTGGTATAGTCGGTACTCAGTTCGGAGGCGATGGAGTTAATAACTTCGCACTACCTAATTTAGTTAACATTAGTCCAGTTGGTCGTCCCCTGAATACATTGCCTACTGAAACAGATGCTGTCACAGGTCTATTGTTTGTTGAGTTTCCTGCTGGTAGCGGTAATTTTATACCTGCAGACGAGGTGCCTAATGCAGTTGTAGATGGTGGAAATTTAGACGTTAACGACAACACTGTAACACTTCAACAGTTGGCCTTAGAAGCAGCAGCAGCAGAACAAGTTCAGGAATTGATGTTTGCTGATGAATGAAATAGCTAATAAAGCTAAACTGCTTTTAGTAGATTTCTACTAAAAAAATCTGATAGCTGATTTAAACCAATCAAATATCAGAACAAACTAATTATTAAACCTTGCAGGTTACAAGAACTTGCAAGGTTTTTTTTAGCTGAAAATTTGGAATTTTATTCAATTTATGCAAATTTTTATAAGCATGATATATACAGTCAATTGAAAATCAATTCTCATACCTAATTTATCCAAAGTAAATTCAAAAAATCTACTTTTGACTTTATTACTCTCTAATTAAATAGGGTTGCTGTTAAAAGCAAAAACCTTAAATTATGTACTTTGGTTTGAGAAATATAGTTTGCTTCCCACAGAATAAACCAAAATTTTTAGAGGTTTTGTTGGGTTTATCCTCCCGATAAGCTTTAGGAAGAATTTGTTTAACAAAGGCTCAAGACTATCTCTATCTAAAACTTATTGCTCTCTAATCAGTTTACAATAAATATCTAATGGAAATTAGAGCCAAAATTTGGAGGCGACAATAATGTTAGATACAATCGTATTAGGTGGCGGATGTTTCTGGTGCGTAGAATCTGTTTTTTTGTCTGTGGCAGGAGTAAAAGAAGCAGAGTCTGGTTATGCTGGAGGGAAGACTAAAAATCCTGACTACAGGTCTATATGTTCTGGAACAACTGGCCATGCTGAGGTTGTCAAAGTTTCCTTTGATACTGAGAAAATATCCCTGGGTGAAATATTAGAGATATTTTTTGCGACTCACGACCCCACAACACTCAATAGACAAGGAAATGATGTTGGTACTCAGTATCGTTCAATTATTATGTGTCATTCCCAAGAACAAAAAGATATTGCTCAAGAAGTAATTTCAACTTTGAGTAATAATGGCACATTTAAAAATCCTATCGTAACTGAAGTAGTTGATTTGAAGGATTATTATAGAGCTGAAGAATATCATCAAAACTATTTTAATAAGAATCCTTATCAACCTTATTGTGTATTTTCAATTCCGCCAAAGTTACAAAAACTCAAGAAATATTTCCCAGATAAAGTATCTGCCTAAATCTAAATAGTTATCCCATTTTAGTTAAAAAGGGAGGTTCCATAGAACCTTCCTAGAAATATTTTAGACCTGTTCCAGATATTTTCGGACGGGCAAGATGCCCATCCCACTTACATTCATCCCTTAATTCAGCAACGCGAATTATCGCCCTAGTAGACTGACACAGCTAATGAGTGTGGGTATTTATTTTGGGGCGGGTTTATTTGATCTGATGGTTAAACTCGTTAATTTAACGTGGAACCCGCCCCTAGTATTACAACATTTTAGATGTGTCACGCCACTACTGCCTACTCCCTACTCCCTACTCCCTTATTCTCAAACACACGATTAAAAAAAGGTATAATTTCAGACCAAGCTGAAGTAGTTGCAGCAGAGTCATAACGATAACCATCATCACGCATAAAAGTATGCTCTGCTTCATATAAGAAAATTTGGTGAGTTACACCAGTTTGCTCCAAAGTTTGACTAATAGTTTGGCGATCGCCTTCTGGTGTATGAGGATCTTTACTACCAAAAACAATAAGTATCTCACCTTCAATTTCATTCACTCGTTTAATAGTATCAGCAACTCCCTTACCTAACTTCCCACTAGGAATGCCAGTGGGATAACAACAAACTGTAGCTTTAATATCTTTCTCAAAGGCAGCGCGGAAAGCTAAATGTCCGCCAATACAAAAACCCATAGCACCTATTTTATCCGCAGCAACAGAATTTTCTGCTTTGAGAAATTCAATTACAGCTTGGGTATCCGCATCATACTCAGGTACTGCTGTTCGACGAGCATTATCATTACCCCGCATCTTCCCTAGGTCATCTGGCTCCATAACAAGACCTATTGGCTCAGTTCGATGAAAAATTTCTGGAGCAGCAACTACATAACCATACCCCGCCAAATAGTTAGCTAGACGAATTATTGGGCCTCCTAACTGATAGATATCAGAGTAAAATACAATACCTGGGTAAATTCCTGGTGGTTTAGGGGTTGCTACATATACACGCATTAAACTGTCATCAACGATTAAATTAACGTTACGTTTAGTAATTTGCACCTATTACCTCCATTGTTGTACCCAAGAATTTTTCTACAACACTACCTTACCTTTTTGAAGTTTATGATGAACGTTTATTGAGAATTGAGTTATATATTTGCATAAATAGTTGCTACAAATTTATATTCCATATTTCTTATTTATTCTGATTTATAAATAAAGAGTATGTAACGTTATTTTATCGGCATAGTATTACAGACTAACTTTTCCTGGTAGTGATAAACAAGTAATGATAGTAATAGGTGGTAGGCTAAAAACAGCTCTCTGATAATACCTTCAGGAATAAGAAATAGAAAACACCGGAGTCACCGAATAGTTCTGATATTTTGTACTATTTCCTGAATAACTGTAACTGCCTAGCAAAAATAGCAAAATTCCGTAATTTCTCGGTAGTCTCTAGGTGGGTATTGCTGAACAAACTTTAGACTTTGAAAGGCTGTATTCCTCATAAACAGTAGAGTATAGCTAATTTTATCTAGTCATTTTATAGGCAATTTGTCTTCACAAAATTATCTATAAAAGTTCAGTATTTTCTGGGTAGATATTTGATGATTTTTAGCTGATAATAATATTAGAAAGTTAAAAAGCAATGAAAAAACTAATTTGATTCATTGTTACGAATTTTTACAAAACAAAAATTTGATTTGTTAATACTAAGCTAATTTTACATCTTATTAAGGAGTTTGCTATGAATTTACCTAAGGTTAATCAAAAACTTTTAAAACTGGGAGCATTTACACTTAGTACATTTGTATTATTAACTTCTTCAGCTAAAGTTTTAGCATCTACTCCTGGAGAAACTAATAACAAATCTATGTTACTTGCTCAAACATCCCGTCAGGAGTGGCGTATTTGTGAGAAAAAAGGAGAAAATTGGTCTGAGGTAAAATACTTTGAATCAAAAAATTATTTTGCCAATATTTGTCGTAATGCTAATGGTCAATTAACTTTAGTAGCTGGTGCAAAATCAAATCCTAATCAACTTTTAGAATTACCTGTTACTGGTGAACAAGGATATTTAGCTATTGATGGAAGTAAAACTTTTATGATCGACAATACTCATTTCAGTATGGCTATAAACGGACTGGTAGTTAGGAAAGAACAAGTAACTTACAGAGGGGAGTAGATTTACTAATTAAGTTATGAGAAAAATTTTTACAAATAACAGTTGATTATTATTCCTGTATTTGCAAGTTGTTAAGACTTAATTTGATAGCTTATATGCTATTGTTCATCAAAAAATTTATTGTTGAATGAAACAAACTGTTTCTGTATCTAAAAAAATTAGGAAATTATCTGGGTGCAAATTACATCATATTTGTCATTGACCAAAAAAAATACTACAAATTACAGGAGTTTTATGATTAGTAGACTACAGTAGAGACTTTCCATGGAAGGTCTCTACAAGGTTTTGGTTGTGACTATGGGGTTTATAAATCAGAAAAGCAGTGTAATGTAGAAATATTGGATAAAATATTAAACATCTCTACATTTAAGAATGGTTTACTAGAAATAATTTTGATTATTTTATTTCAGTGATTCATTAAAATTGTGAAAGTAGAGCTTTCTATCAAAATATGAATTTTATTTATTAAACATATCCTTATAATTCCTAGACCGCTACAAATTTATTCACTTCACCAGTCAAACTAAACGGACGTACTTCAGTAATTTTCACTTTTACTAATTTACCTTTCAACTGATTAATATCCCCCTCAAAAAATGTGAGACGGTTGCCACGGGTACGACCCATAACTTGAGCATAATTTTTAGGGTTTGTGTCTTCAACTAAAATCTCTTCAATACGACCCATATAACGTTGCGACCTTTCTGCTGCTTTCACACCCACCAAATGATTCAACCGTTGCAAGCGATCGCTTTTCACCTCTTCACTCAGTTGATTTTCCCATAAAGCTGCTGGAGTTCCCGGCCTGGGAGAATAAGCAGCAGTATTCAACAAGTCGAACCCAATATCGTCTACCAATTTCAGCGTATTATCAAATTGTTCCTCAGTTTCCCCAGGAAAACCTACTATTGCATCAGCACTAATAGAAGCATCTGGCATCAGTTCGCGAATTTTATCAATAATTCGGCGATATTTCTCATGGGTGTAACCTCTTGCCATCGCTTTTAATAATTCATTATCTCCAGACTGAAACGGAATATGGAAATGTTCACAAACCTTGGGTAACTCAGCACACGCTCTAATTAAACGTTCTGTGAAATAGCGGGGATGACTTGTCGCAAAACGAATGCGTTCCACACCTGATACATCATGCACATAATAAAGTAAATCTGTGAATGTATATTTATTGCGTCCTTCTGGTGTTGTTCCCGGTAAGTCGCGTCCGTAAGCATCAATATTTTGCCCTAACAATGTAATTTCTGGATAACCTTGTTTCCCCAACTCTTCCATTTCAGCGCGAATAGCTTCAGGATAGCGAGACTGTTCGACACCGCGCACGCTAGGAACGACGCAATAGGTGCAATGTTCGTTGCAACCATAAATTATGTTTACCCAAGCAGTAATTTTACTATCCCGTCTGGGTTTAGTGATATCTTCGACAATATGAATGGGTTCAGTAGCGACTACTTGGTTGCCATTGAATACCTGTTCTAATAAATCTTGCAAACGGTTAGCGTGTTGGGGTCCCATAACTAAGTCTAGTTCAGGCACTCGTCGCAATAGTGCTTCTCCTTCTTGTTGAGCGACACATCCAGCAACAATAAGAGTTAGGTCTGGTTGTTGGTGTTTGCGTTTTGCTTGTCTGCCAAGATAAGAGTAGACTTTTTGTTCGGCATTGTCGCGAATAGTGCAGGTGTTGTATAGAATGATGTTGGCATCGTTGGGGTCTTCTGAAGAGATGAGGCCCATATTATCTAGGATACCTGCCATGCGTTCGGAGTCGGCCTTGTTCATTTGACAGCCGAAAGTGGTAATGTGATAGCGATTAGTATTTGTATTCATAATAAACTATTAGAATAAAATGATATAGCAATTCCCATAGTTATGAGGTACATTTACGATCCCCCAAATTCCCCCTTAAAAAGGGGGAATTTGAAGGTTTCCCCCTTATCAAGGGGGGTTAGGGGGGATCTAAAAGTGTACCTCATAGATTAAAAAACCACTATAGTATACAAGGGTTTAATATTATATCATAAATTTGCTGATTACAGCAGTTTTCAGGTCAACAAACCACATAAAAAAAATGATAACCCTGTAGGGACGTTGCATGCAACGTCCCTACATTGTGGTCTAATCAAATGAAAAGTGCTCTATAATGTGAAATGCAAAAAATTTGCTACTTACAAATCTCCCTATTCCCTATTCCTTATTTTATAAACCTTGAGCAGTAAAAGCTGCCCAATAACGAGGATGAGAGAAAGGATTTTTATTTTGGATATCGAGAATTTTGCTGTACACTGAACTATATTGACAATACTGGCGATGCCATTCCTGATACTCTGGTGAATTTGCTGGATATTGGTCTCGCTTATCCTTTGCTTCTGCTCGTTTTTGTTTAACTGGTGACAATAATTTTCTAACTTCCTCTTTTGTCATACCCCGTAATTTGATCTGCGCTTCCCATAAAGCTTGAGGACGACTTTTACCAAGTTGTCGTTCCTCATAATAAAATACCGCAACCAAGGCAGTTGCAAAATCATCCACTGACCACAAAGTATTAATAACACTCCTGGCACCTGCACATAAAAACCCAGTTGCCAAAGTGAGAATATCATCTGTTATCTGTGGAGTACCTAAACCAGTCTCGCAGCAAGAAAGAAACACATCCGACAATTTCGGCAACCGCCACCCCGGACTCATCAACTGCCCCAAGGTAATATTCCCGTCGCTCAACTTTAACAATGACTCCAGAGGTTTATCAAAACGAGATTCGGCGTGATGACAGGAATGGAGAAGTTGAACTGTATTTGCTAACTGCTGGTAGTTGGAGCGAGTTGCTTGAGTTTTGCCTCGGAGGCGGTTAGTTTCGGGGATATTAAACAGTTTAGAAATTTGCTCTCCCTCAAAACCTGCAAAAGGGAGATTATCTTCTGCATTTTCAACGATGCCATATTGCCAGGTTGCGGTTTCCAGTTCTCCTCGTTGATGACAAAATTCGAGAATTTGGCAACTGGGGGCGTAGCGAATCAGAAATTTATCTCCAAAATGTAGGGACGTTTCATGTAGGGACGTTTCATGCAACGTCCCTACATCCTTCGCATCCAACGTCGGTACAGAAATGGGAATAGCTGCAAAAGGAATTAGATGTAGATAGAGATGGGGAATGAGAATTAGTTCTTCGATACCGTTGAGATATTCTGTAATGAGGCGATCAAGTTGGAGTCTTTCCCCTATTTCTGCCAAAATATCATTCATCTGCTCGTACCATTTCGACTGTCTTTCTTCTTTTTGTTGTTTAGTTTCATTTTCTCCAGGTAGGTAAGGCAATAACCAACTTTCATAAATCCAAGGTTGCAATATTTCCATACCTTGTTGGGAGCAGGTATGAAGAGAAATTTGGTTTTGGCGCAAGACAAATATATAGGTATTGTCGGCAGTGTTGTAAAAACTGAGGATAGCAGTAGTAGGTTTGTCGATAAATTTTTGGATGGCGGTTATGTCTGGGGGGCTCACCTGAATTTCTCCTGCTAAAACTGGGTCAAGTTTTCTGAGTTGTTCCCAGATTTTTTGTTTTTCCGCTTCTAGGTGGGCGACTTTTTCGTTGTAAGCGTTGAGAGATGCTCTTTGACTACTGCTAGTTCCTACTTTTGTTATGGTTCGATTATTATCGGAACTCTTTTGATGGTGTTGTTGGTCGATTTTTTGTTGCAAGTCGTCATACTGCTGTAGCAACTCCTGAACTTCTGGAGAAAGTTCGCCTCCTTGACTGAGGTCATTACTTGCCATCAAGTCTACGAGGCGTTTTGACTTAGAACGTTCAGCATATTCGAGAGCTTTTTCTAAGTTGTCTGCGTTAATGCAAGCTTGCACCATATTAAAATAAACATCAATAACATTTTCCATTATTGCTTGGCGACGAGATTCGGAAGTTATCCAACTGCGACTGGTTTCTACTGCATCAATGGCTATACCATATCCCTGAATAGCTTCTTCCCATCTATTTGTTTTGAAGCTAAGATCGCCAAGTATGCGCCCAGTTGAAAAACAGTCCATTGTAAAAGTTTTGGGAGTGAAGATTTTTAAGGCTGACTGATAACAAGCGATCGCTTCATTTATTTTCTCTAATTTTATGTAAGTGGCTGCCATATTATATTGATTTCTTGCCCAATATTTAGGAAAACTATCGTAGGTAAAGACTCGTCCTGCAGCTTGGTAAAATGTCATTGCCTTCTCGAAATTTTCTGAGGAATTACCTTTAATAAAGTTGGCGTAAATAACTCCCAGATTTTTTTGAGTCATCCCCCATTCTCTGGGGAATTTTTCTTCAGTATAAATTTGCAAAGCTGCTTCATAAGATTTTATTGCTAATTCTTGATTTTCTGAAGGGTTTCCTAGTATTTGGTTAGAATATGCCATACCTAAATTGTTTTGGGTAGAAGCCCATTTATCAGGAAATGCTTCTTGTGTGAAAACTTCTAAAACATTATGATAAGTGGCAATAGCTATTTCTAAATTTTTAACAGAATTACCTTTGAGCCGATCGCGATAAGTATTGGCTAAATTCATTTTAGTTTTCCCATAAAATTCTGGGTAATTATGGGGAGTAAAAATCTGCAAAGCTCTTTGATAATATTCAATTGTTTTTTCCAAGTTTTCTTGGCGATCGCCACGCACTCTTTCAGAATAAATAAACCCTAAAGTATTTTGATTGTTTGCCCATTCTTTCGGAAAATTTTCTTTTGTGTAAACTTCTAAAGAAGCTTCAATATATTTAATTGCTAATTCCATATTTTCCAAGCGATCGCCTTTCATTCTATGACCATAGGCATCTCCAATATTGTGTTTTAAACCAGCCCAAAGAAAGGGATTATACTCACGGGTAAATACTTCTGAAGCTAAGGTAAAATGCTGAATTGTTTTTTCTAAATTTTCTGCTTTATCTCCTTTAATTCGATAACTATATGCTCCTCCTAAATTATTTTGTAAGTTAGCCCATAAAAAAGCATCCTTATGGGGGGTAACAATTTTTAAAGCTGTTTCACCAAGAGATATTGCCTTTTCTAAATTTTCAGCTTTATTTCCATATATCCGCTCTGTGTAAGCAAAGCTCAAATTATTTAATATTTGAGCTTTCATAAGTTTATTTGCACTATTTTCTCCCTCGGAAAAAACCGGAGATAATATTTCATAACCAGTAATAGCAATTTCTAAGTTTATAGCTATGTTGCCTTGAGAAAACTTTTGCATTAGAATGCTAAAAAAGAAAATACTTATCTCTATGTATTTAGCCTCATCCCCGTCAACAGCGGATAGCTTAACTGTCGCCCAATTACGAAATAATTGGATAAAATTATCGTCTAATTTTTCTAGGTTGGCAGAAATAAAAGCGTAGAAAGCTTTTTCTTCTGTAAAATTACCCATTGCTGAATTGCTGTTGCCAGATTCAATTAATAGCTCGTCAACTTCTGGCATTGTATTTGTAGGAATTAAATTTTCCTGACTTTCGGGAAGTAGAATATGTTTGTGAATTACTTGAAATATCTGGAGAATAAAAGCTATTTCTTTTCCACCTTGCTCTAGGTCATCTCTCAATTTATATGCAGCTAATAAAAGTGTTTCAACAAAACTAAATCCTATGGGAAAAAGAGTAGGAATATATATTGCCAAAGCAGCTTGATAATAGGCGATCGCTCTGTCAATATTTTCTCTGGGATTACCTAAAATTCTCTCACTATAAACAATACCTAAGTCAGCTTGAGTTTGTGCCCATTTTTCAGGAAATTCTGCACGAGTACGAACTTCTAAAGCTGCTTCATAATAAGCGATCGCTGTTTCCTGATTATCTCGTAAATTACCTTTTATTCTTCTCTTGTAAGCTAGTCCTAAATTGTGTTGAAGTCGCCCCCATTCTCTAGCATAAACTTCACGGTTAAATACTTCTAATGCAGCTTTATAGCAACTAATAGCTATTTCTTGATTTTCGGAAATATCTCCTTTTATTCTATCGCTATAAACTAGCCCCAAAGTATTTTGTGTCATTGCCCATTTTTTAGGGAAAATATCGCGAGTTAAAACTTGTAAAGCTTTTTGACAAGCAGCGATAGCTTTCTCTAAATTTTCTGCTTTATCTCCCCTAATTCGGCGACGGTAAAAAGATGCAATATTTTTTTGACATAAACCCCATTCTTCGGGGAAAAAATCGCGTTTAAAAAAGGTAATAGCTGCTTCAATTCCTGCTATTGCAATTTCTATATTAATTTCTATATCGCCTCTGGGAAATTCACCAATATATAGACTAAAATCAATAATTGATTTAGCTCTTAATTCTGCTACTTTTAGGCTTTCTTTAGCAAGGTTAAGCTTTAGCCAGTGTTGCAAAAATTCTACAAATCCATCATTCAATTTCTGGTAATTTTCCTCTATCAAACAGAACATCAATTGTGGATTTTTTCGACTGTTTGCAGTTGCAAATAATATTTCATCAAGAAAAGCTCGGTAAGTTTTTTGCCCTTTTTTGTTTTCGGTTTGATTTTGATTTTTTCCAAATCCTTTTGCCATAATTTTTGATGAATTTATAGCTGAATAAAATCGTAAATTTTTAGCATTTTAACCCAGAACTTGATGAGTTCTATAAATCATAATCAATACAGGTAATTAACACTGCCAGCAGTTCCTGAAGAACAGTCTCAGAAACCCGCCCCAAACACCTAACGAACCTTTCACTAGAAATACTCCGAACTTGGAGAACATTACCAGCAGAGTTGCTATCTAAACCATTATCCTGAGAACGGGGAATAGGAACCATAAAAGGGCGGTTTTGAAATTTAGGTTACCATTTAGTTATAGGAATAATAATTCTGATAGGAATGGAACTAAAAATGTCAGAATTAATTACAACAGTCGGGCGAGTTTTTTTGATTTCTTGTCCTCTAGTTGGATCGAGTTCCACCAGGTATATTTCTCCTCGTTGAGCATTATTCATCTTCCAATTCCCAATCTTCCCCATCAAGAACCGAAAATTCAGTTAACTCTGGATCATTTAAAAAATCTTCAGCAGTTGCAGCTATATAAGGAGCCAAAATCTTGTGGCGCTCTGCAACTGGCAGCCGAGCAATTTCTCGCATAGATAGTCTAGTTGGCGACTCCATTGCTACAGCTTGACTATCGATAGCACCAATTAAATCTCCTGTCAGCTCCGACAAAAGTGGTTCTGGCGTTGGCGTCGCATTCGGTACAACTCGCTCCTTCGGCAATTGGGCAGCAATCCAATTTTCAGGAGTTAAACCTTGTTCTCTGGCAACCTCTAAGAGAACTTTGTAAGTTTGTTCGGGCAGAATAATAGTATGATTTGACATAAGTTTACAAGTAATTTTTTAGCATTTGAACGCAGAACTGGATATTAATTATCCTTTGGTGGGAAGTAGTTGGGAAAGAAGGATAGCTTCAATTCTGTTATTACTTCTTCTCCATTATTCTTGTTCCTCAAAAATCCGAGCTAATTTCTCCAGCAATTCTTCAGCTAACTCCAAAAGTTCGATTCCATCCTCCTCATTCTTATCACTTATATCTCGATTACTACTAGCTACACTAATACCACCAGCCAATAAATTTCTTACAGCAAACTTACGGTCATACTCATCAGCAATTTGCCACATTTTTTCTAACTCTGAAGCAATTTCTGATGTAGATTTTTCTCTTGATTTTTCCCTCACTCTTACTGCTACTAAATCATCACTTTCTAGCAGAAAAATTATCGAATCAAAATAAGTATTACTATCCCAATTTTCTAACCAATCTCCATCAACATCTTCTACATAAATTTCTGCTGCATCTAAACCATAATTTAAAATATCAGCTTGTAATTTTCGAGATGATTCTAATAGTTTAGTAAACTCTGCTAATTTTTCTTCTGGAGGATTTTTTGGGTTTGTCGCCATAATATTAATATTTTTCCTCAGTCTGTCTAAATTCGGTTATAAACTACACTTTAAATAATTACCTTTCTGGAGATTGTCGCTGTTATCTAATGTGATTTTGACTAATTCATTTTGATAATCTTGTTTGCCCGGATTATAGCTTAAAAAAAGCCCTCTGTCAATTTCCCAAAATACTAGAGTATCTTTCCACTTTTCTGCCTTATTTTTAGCCAAATTTTTAGATAAAGTTGTAAGTTGAATACATAATGGTTTCTCTTGACTACTACTAACAATAATATCGGTTGCCATTGACAAATCAACAATATAGCGTTGTAAAACTGTGCCTTGATTAAGTTCAATTTTTTTAGCTGTATCGCTAATTATTTTTCCATCTTCTTGAGTAAATTCTCCTGACATGAGTTTTTGTTTCCAAATATAAAATTTAGGGTCTTTTTCTCGTAGCCATTTTGGAAATAATTCTTGATGCCAATATTGTTCTGTAGGATTCATTTGTCGATAGTCAAATTCTCCCTCAATTTCCTTTTCAATAGATTTGATAATTAGGAAAATTTGAGAATCTTCAATAAGCTGTTTCAAAAAAAGTATTACAAATGGTTTACTTGTCAAAGTACCAGGTTTTAAATGTTTAATCCATCTATTTACTTCATTTAATCTTTTTGTCAAATATGGGTCTACTGAAGATGCTTCCTGAATCAAAGATTTTAATTGTGTCTTGAGTTCTCTAGCTTGCAAAATAGAAGTCCCTCCATTGATTATTTTTGATTAACTGTTACAGAGGATTTCAGGTTTATGAGGTACAATAGCACTAAAATTTTAAATAGTTTTTGAAGTATAGAATAAAGTTTTCATGTCTTTAATAAAAATTAAAAATCATTTTATTACACTTACATAGAATAGGCTGTAGTATAGCAATCCGTGCTTATTTTGGGGGTAATCAAAAAGTATAAAAAAACTGAAACTCCTATTTTTAATTTACTAATTTAATTTTTATTCAGCCTAAATTAAATATCCCAAACAAGCTAGAGTATCTCTTGCCAATTCTTGCCGAAGGGCAATGTCTCTTGGAGAAAGTCGAGTCTGTGGATGCCAATTCTTACCTTCTCCTTTATTTTTCACAATGATATTATCAATTAACTCTCGATGGTCATTGTAAGCAGATTTTGAGTATAGTTTGATATTATATCATAATTTATTTAATGTTTTTGATATAGAGGATAAAGAAAAATCATTATGAACTTTTTTGATAAGCTACTAACCAGTATAGAACGGAATCAAAGTTTACTTTATCTGGAATTAGACCCTAATTCCGAAAGTTTAGCAAAAGAAGCTGAGGGTGAAAATATTTCGCCAAAATCTTTATTTGCTAACCCTTGCGAAAAAGACAATCAAGAATTAATTCAAGATTGGTGGGAGTGGCTCCATTTTTTAATCACTGAAACCAAAAAATATGTATGTGCTTATAAACTTTCTTTAGGCTATTATCAATCTTTTGGCATACCAGGTTTACAACTACTTCAGCAAACCTTAAAAACTATTCCTTCTGAAATTCCAATTATTTTAGATGCTAAACACGCTGACCTAAACACAAGTACAGTATTTGCTCAGACTATATTTGCAGATTGGCAAGTAGATGCTTGTACAATTTCACCCTATACAGGTCTTGACTTAGTAGCACCTTTTTTACTTTATCCAGGTAAAGCAGTTTTTCTACTTTGTGCTACAGCAAATCCTTCAGCAGCAGTATTACAAGAATATCCTAATCAAGAGCAACCTCTTTATTTGAAATTAGTAAGGGAAGCTCAAAGATGGGCAACTCCCGAACAGCTAGGTTTAGAAGTAGGAATAATGCCAGATATGCTAGCAAAAATTAGGCAAGCTGCTCCAGAAAGACTAATATTAATTCAGGGAGATATAGGAGAAGAAAATGATATTACTAATCCAGAAGAATTAACTCAAATTTTAGCTGCTGGTTTGAATATTAATGGTGAAGGATTACTCTTACCAATTCCACCAAAATTATTAGGTAATGCACAACCTAATACTGCAATTGAAAGTTTAAGAGATACTATTAATGAACAACGTCTCAAAGTAGTTGAAGGTAGTCCTACCTGTGAATTGTGGTTGCCAGATGTTGTTTTTTTACAACATGAACCCCACCGAGATTTAATCTTACAACTTTATGATATTGGCTGTATTATTTTTGGCGACCATGTACAAGCATCGGGAGCTATTTTTCCTTATTATATAGACTTACGAAAAATCATTTCTATTCCCCAAATATTTCATAAAATTGTTACTGCCTATGCTGAGATTCTCCAAGGTTTAGAATTTGATAGAATTGCAGGTATTCCTTATGGTTCATTGCCCACGGCAACAGGTTTAGCTTTGCGTCTAGAACGTCCGATGATATTTCCTCGGAAAGAGGTAAAAGCTCATGGTACTAGTAGATTAATTGAAGGGCATTTTCAACCAGGGGAAAAAATTGTAGTTGTGGATGATATTATGATTAGTGGTAATAGTGTAATTAAGGGAGCAGAGAAACTCAAATCAGTAGGATTAGAAGTAGAGGATATTGTGGTTTTTATTGACCATGAACGGGGAGTAAAAGATAAGTTACAAGACCATGGATATCGAGGTCATTCAGTATTGACTTTGACAGAAATTTCTCAAACTTTATATGAGTCTAAGAAGATTAATTCTGAACAATTTAATATCCTCAAAAATAATCATTAAACTCTATGGTGCTTCTGTAAATATATTAATTTCTGGTGGAGGGAATTTAACGAATTTAGAATTTAGAAGTTAGAAGTTGTTTTTTTGATTATTTGATAATGAATAATGGATAATTACCTCTGGTTAAAACCGTATTTGATTCAATTATCAGGAAATTACAATTTATTTTTTATCATTAAAAAGAGAAAAAAGAAAAAATTTTCCTTTTATTCAATCCTCTTCCTTTTAGGGAGAGGTAATTATCAATTATCAATTATTGAACAAACCCCTACCAAACTTGCAGTTTTTGTCTCTTTTTAGAATCTTCTAACTCGAAAGTAAATGGATTTGATAAGTACCTAAACAAAATTATTTACCTATTCCAATTCTATGTAATTTTGACAAGGCAATAAATTCAGTCTGACTAAGTGTGTAATTAATTTTGTGTACCTGCTTATTAGAGCCAATTATTTTGACAAAATTTATCCAATTATAGCGGTTGTCACAAAGGTAGACTAGAAAACTTCGGTTGTGCATCAGTAAAGTGTGGGATAAGTAATATCATCTCCGGTTGAATGGGTTGGGAAACCAAACCCCTACGAATATTTTAGTTATTCTTACTATGTAGAAGGTTTGTTGCCATTGTTATCTTATAGGTATAATTATTTATTCCTCCAAATGTTCGGAGGTCTCCCACACTTCCCTGACGCACTACCAAAACTTCTTCATTCTTCCTTTAACCCCAAATTTCTGTACTCTATATTAATGAAAACTGCTATAAGTTATTGCCCAATAATAGTATTTACAATTTATAATAATTTTTCTTAGTGCTACTTTTATACTTGAATCAAATCTAGCCAATATTTAGTAAGCATTCAGCCCTCAGCTATCAGCCGTCAGCTCTGAGCAATAAAAATGAATGAAGCAAGCATTCATTTAACTTATACTAAATTGTTCAACTAATTCTTGGAAATCTTTCAATTGCTTTTTCCTTATTTAAAGGTAATATAGCTGTTTCGCTATGGGACATTAAAAACTTAGTTGCTTCTCAGGAAGCTAGCTAATAGCTAACCGCTGAATGCTACTCATACTTTTAATTCTTGTAAATCTCTCAATTACTTTTTCCTTATTTAAAGGTAATAAAAAAAGGTGATAGCTCTTAAAGAAGTTCCTCAACAGGAGGCTGGCTGAACCCTGAATGCTTACAATATTTATATAATAACCATGAACAACTTTTTATTAACAACAATTATTACTGGTTTGATATATGTCTTACCTATACACCTTCAGCCAGTTTTTGCTAATCGAATTACAGAGGCTAATTATGACAATTTAAAAATTGGTATGACTTATCAGGAAGTCAAGCAAATATTAGGTAGAGAAGGTGAAATTTATACAGAATATAATAGTCCGAATATTCAAAACTTTGGGGTTGCTTATCGCTGGCTCAATAATGATGGAACAGGGATAATTGCCGTATTTAATTCTGAGAATAAATTAATTAAATTATCTGCTCAAAATTTGAATACTAATAACTTGGGAATAAATCGAGAACCGCCAGTAGTTACAACTATAAATATTGAAAAGATAAAAGTTGGTATGGCTTACGATGAAGTAACAAAAATTATTGGCAGTCGAGGAACAAAACAACCAACTAGAGATAATCCTTTAACTAATCCTAATACTAATGAATATATTTGGCTTAATCCTGATGGTACAAGCTTGACTATACTTTTTGATTCTAATCAGAAAGTTGTGAGTATTAGAACCCAAAATATGAATACTTATAATTTTGGTAATCCTTTTTGGAATCAGCCTAAACCAGTTTATTCAATTACGCGAGAAAAGTATGAAAAATTGCAGCTAGGAATGACATATCAAGAAATTATAAATATCTTGAGAAAAGAAGGAGAATTAGATACAGAATTTGACCCAGAAGCTTTTGAAAAATCAAGAGAAGCAAGGGAAATGCAAATTAATGCTAGTGCTTTTCAGCGGGGTTTAGTTGATAGGGAAGAAGTAGTGCCAGATGAAGCGGAAGAAGGGAAGAAAATTAAAGATGCTTATAAATGGATGAATCCCGATCAAACAGGAATTAAAGTAGTTTTTAATATGGAAAATAGAGCAGTTGCCATATCTACTTTTGGTTTAGGTGTTGGACTTCGAGAAAAACTTAGAAATTAAATAGATTGTTCTATGTCTAAAAATGAAAAATGGCTAGGTTTAATGATTGGAAATTCCCGGTTACATTTTGGCTATTTTACGGGAGCAATACTTCAGAATACTTGGGATATTGACTATCTTCAAAAAAATGAAATTAAATCTCATATAAATCAGCAAAAGGCGATAGAAAAATTACTCAAAAGTATATTAGAAACTGAAAATATAAACTTCAATTATGGGATGCCTTTGTTAATAGCATCAGTAGTTCCCGAACAAACAGCACTTTGGCAAACTTATCCTAACTCTGATATGATTACCTTAGATAAGTTGCAACTCCAAGGACTTTATCCTACTCTGGGAATAGATAGAGCTTTGGCTGTTTTGGGTGCAGGTACAAACTTAGGATGGCCTATATTAGTCATAGATGCTGGTACAGCAATTACCTTTACTGGTGCTGATGTCCAAAAACAAATAATGGGAGGAGCTATTTTACCAGGGCTAAGGTTGCAGTTATCATCCTTAGCAAAGGGAACAGCTATGTTACCATCAATTGATATACCTTTAGAGTTACCCCCAAGGTGGGCAAAACAAACAGCAACAGCAATTCAAGGTGGAATAATTTATACTGTATTGGCAGGTATGAAAAATTATGTTGTATCTTGGCTAGAAGAATTTCCTGAAAGTAAAATAGTATTGACTGGAGGCGATCGCCCTATACTATTGAGTCATTTCAAAACCCTATTTCCTGAGTTAGGTGCATCTATAACAGTTGCACCTGATGTAATTTTTTGGGGAATGTCAAAAGTGTGGCAGCAAACATTAAACTAAACTAGGTGAAAAATGCCTGACATAACTCAGTATGATTAATTCTCTAGCTATCCTATTTATAAATATTCTCTGAAAAGTATAGTGCTAGAGTAAAAGTGGAGTTTATCAGTCAAAAATTCTGAAGTTCTGTAAATATTAATTATTTAGTTGCTTGAGGTATATTGTAATCTCAAGCCTCATTCATTAGTCAGAATAAATAGATAAAAATAGTCATTGTAAAGATGACTATTTTTATGAGACAATAAATTTATTTGTTGACCTATGAAAGGACTAAAAATACTGGTAGCCAGTTAAGGTGAAAAATACCTGGGTAATAGTCAAATTCATATCCAAAATTATTCTTAATATAGTATCTATTCTTCTGAAAATTATGAGGAATTAATTTAACCATATCCAAGATACTTTTAAGGTAGTTTGATATTGACTGTTCTACCCAAAAAAAGTAGATTTTCAAATAGTCATTGAATCAAAAAGGAAACTATGGCGAATTTAGAAATAAACGAAAGTATGACGAGTTCTGAAATAATTGATTTTCAGCAAAAAAATTCTCTAGTAGATATCTCTAAACCTCAACCACCTACCCCTGGGATATTGCCATTCTTGAGAATACTTGCATATCTATCTTTTGTCATTGCTATTACTTCAGGAGTAACAATTTTTTTCTTCCCAAAGGAGGTTAAGTTATTTATTCTTTTAGTAGTTTCTATTGGTTTGTTTATTTTCTTATTACCTGTTAATCGTGAATTAAAGAGTAACTATACTAAGAAACTTAATGATTATAATGTACTTAAGGCAAGAAACATATATATCAGTTCGTCACAACTAGAAGACTCCCCAAAAAGTACACAGATAATGCAAGGAGTAGAAACAGCTTTAACTTACACTCAAGAACTAATACAAGAGTACAAAAAGACTCGTGTAGAATCAAGATTTTATTACTATCTATTGCAGGTAGTAACAATAATTTTTTCTGGAGTAACTCCGCTTTTAGTTCTGGTTGATAAATTAGACACAGGTCCAGTTTGGCTGAATTGGTTACCTGTAATATTTCCAGCGATCGCTTCTATTATTGCTAGTATTTCAACTGCATTTCCTTTTGAAGACACTTGGTTATCTGCTAATCGAGCTACAGAACTTTTAGAAGCTGAACAACAGGAATTTATCTTAGGAGTAACTGCAGGTTATAGAATTCCTCGTAATGCAGAAGAAAAGGAACGTTATAAAATGACAAGAGATTCTATGGCTAAATTTATTAATCAGGTGAATAGTATCCACCTCAAACAATTACAAGATGAAGAAAAAGCTGAGAAAGGAGCAGAAGAAGGAGAAGAAAAACAGAAAGAATAATAGTCAAGAAAATAAGGGAAAATAAAATAGTTAATCTCCATCAGGTAAATCTTAAATATTTAGAGAATGGCTAAATTAAGCTGGCAATTATCGCAAATATAGTCTCATTATTTGGAAAATTACCGAATAATTAATAATTAATAGTTAATAATTAATAATTAGGAGTTGATAGTCAATTAATTATTCATTCAACAATTCACGCCTTGAAGCCCTTGGATAGGGGATAAATCAAAAATTTTCCGTATTTTTCAATCCTATCCGTTTTAAGAAGGTGTAATTATTAATTATTAATTTTATTCCTACTGAATGCTGCGGAAACGGCTGTCGCCGATATGAACATTTTTAATTGCTGAAGTTATAGATTTTCTCAATCAGAGTGAGGTATATTTGTATTTTTATTTGCTGTTCATATGTTCTGGAAAACCTATAATTTTTCACCTCACTCTTCTTTATATAAATTCTTAGATTTCCTAGATTAATAGGATATCCCCTAATATCAGAGCGTGTAAAAGTTAGCGTGAATATCTAGAGGAAATTTAAGTTTTTTTTCTAGCTTTTAAGCCTTTTTACCTCTCTCCTAGATAACTAATACCATTTCTCAAAAACTTTTCTACATTAGTATAGCTTTACTTTTGGGAATTGGTATAAAACCTTCTTCCTTCTTCCGTAAGCATTCAGCTCTTAGCAGTCAGCTAGCCTCCTGGGTCGTAACTGCGTTAACAGCAAAATAATGAATAATTCCTTACTCGCTTAAAAGAGCTTACTTTAAGCAGTAACTTCTAATTCTCTCTCAATTTCAAGGGTTGCTTTTACCTCATCCTCCCACTAATAGCTGATAGCTGACAGCTGAATGCTTACCTTATGCTACCGGACTTGATATAATTTGAGATAATAAACTTTTGTAGTTTTTAGGTGGTAGGGAGATATTTATTTTCTCCCTAAAAATACTAAGTAAATTTAAAATTTATTTTTATGAATATGTTATTAAGTAAACCTGCGATATTTGCTAGTCTAACTATTTGTTTATTAATTTCTGCGAGTGGTTGTGCAAATAATTCAGCAAGTAAAGAGTTAGAGCAAATCTTTGCAGCAGATCCCCAGTTAAAAAATAATCCTCCCTTTAATCAGTTAACTGAAACCTCTACTCAAAACAACCAAGAACCAGAAAAACCAGTACAACTTCCGACTAATTTTCCTTCAGAAATCTCTCCAAGTCCTGGGACCGAATTACTGGAGAAATCTGAACCTTCTGCAACCTCAACTTTACCACCAACTCTCCAACCAGAAATTCAGCCATTGCCTAATCTCACAGTATCGCCCGAAGAATTACCTACTCCCGCAGTAGCAGCACTATCGACACCAACACCATTTCCTACTGATAGTATGCCACCTCCTCCTACCCCCACACCTTCAGAGTCTCCTGTATTAAAAAAAGTTCTCAGGGATGTGCCTACAGGTTTACGTCCATACATTGCAGATTTGGCCAAACTGGGAGTATTTCAGCAGGAACAAACCAACAATCAAGATAACCCCGATGCCACGAATACTTTAGTTAAACCTCAAAATCTTGTCAGTCGGCGTGTATATGCGAGATGGTTAGTAAGTGCAAATAATGAGATGTTTGCTAATAATCCTGCTAAACACGTCCGATTAGCTAGAGCAAATGAAAAACCGATTTTTGAAGATGTGCCAAAAACTGACCCCGACTTTTCTATAATTCAAGGTTTGGCAGAATCAGGTTTAATTCCTAGTCCTTTATCTGGGGATATTAATGTGGTTAAGTTTCGCCCAGATGATTTTTTAACCCGTGAGGATTTAATTCTGTGGAAGGTGCCTTTAGATTTTCGCAAGCCATTACCAGAAGCGACAATAGAGAAAGTTAAGGCAGCTTGGGATTTTCAAGATACTTCTAAAATTGACCCTGCTGCTTTGAGGGCAGTATTAGCAGATGCTGAGAATGAGTTTTCTAATATTCGTCGGGTTTTCGGTTATACTAGGTTATTTAGGCCAGATAAGACAGTTAGTCGGGCTGAGGCTGCTGCTATTTTATGGTATTTTGGAGACCAGAATGATGGTATCTCGGCTCAGATGGCCTTGCAAGCAAAGGGAGAATCTTAATTTAAAAGGAAGAAGGAAGAAGGAAGAAGAAAGAAGGACTATTTATTAGAGATTCAAATATTCAAACCTTTACCAAAAAATAAGGTCTAAAGCCTTCTATTTCAAGAGAAAAAGCGTTCACTCTTCGGAGCTTTCCGTTCCAGAAAGCTTTGCGCCAGCAAAACGCCATATCCAATCGACCAAAAGAAAAGTGCCAGAATATTTCCTTGTATTCAATCCTCTCGATTTTCCTTGAGGTAATTATCAATTATCCATTATCAATTACCCATTAATGAACTCCCTTGTATAACTATGGCCAAAAAGTTTTGAGAAAAAAAATTTTTCAAACCCCTTGACATTTATCTTGAGATTCGCTATCTTTATAAAAGTGAAAACAAAGAACTAAGCCCCCATCGTCTAGAGGCCTAGGACACCTCCCTTTCACGGAGGCGACAGGGATTCGAATTCCCTTGGGGGTATTAAAAAATAAAGGATGACAGAATTTATTTTCTTGTCATCCTTTTAATTTTTTGTCATTTGGATATCAAATAATTACATGGTTCAATTAAGAGTAGGGGTTTGGTTACTAAATACCTACATCATTCAAAATATTAATCTACAGTAATCATAAAGCAAAAACTTTTAAATTCTAACTCTACCGATACTATCAGGAAGTTCCTACTTTGTTTTATAGTCATTTCAGTTTAGATTGAGACAAAGCTTTCTTGCTATAAGGGAGTTTCAGACTTAAAAACGTCTCATTTTTAAGTTAAACTACTATAAAAATAAAAAAAATACATTAAAAGTCAATTATATGCTTTTTAAATAAAATTATTTAACTACTATAAAATATGACGTTTGGTCATAGATAAATATTATCTAAAGACACTTATCCTCTCAAAATTATAGATGCTAATATCTCATCATAATTTTATCAAAATTAGCCATCAATAATATTATGTTCAAAAATTTCAAAACTACAGGTATTGGTTGTTTTGCAACATTAGCTATGCTGTTAGTTGGTAGTGCAGAAGCTAAAGCAGCAACAATAACTTTCGATGCAGAAATATATACTAGCGATGTTAATACCTGTAGTTCTCCATTGACCAAAGCTGAATGTTTTATGGAAAAGGGATTTAATGTAGCAGCATTTTCAACACGGAAAGTAGGTACTGAGGAAGCTTTTTTTAGTGAAACAGGACATTTTCATGCTCGTAATAGTTATGAAGCTCAACACTTTAGCTCTAACCGAGAATATCCCGAAGAGTCCAGACTTTTAGGTATATTTATAACTGCAAAAAATGGTGGTGAATTCAATTTAGAAAGTTTAGATTATCAATTGCGGAATAATGAAAGAACAATTGATGGTTATACAACTGATGATACTCAAATCTTAATTTCTACAACATTTGACCCGACAATGCCAGTGCTTGGTCAATTTACAGAATATTCTATTGGTAACGATATATCCTCACCTTTTCAAACTTTATCAATAGAAGGTTTTGAAAATATTACTCAGGTTTTTATTTCTAGTTCTGGTGATGTGAATTTTGATAATATCAATTTAATTCCTGTTCCTGAACCGACTTCAATATTAGGTTTATTAGCTTTAGGTACATTTGGTGGTGCTTCTATTTTGAAGAACAAACAAAAATAACAAGCTCTTCAATAATTAATAATTAATAATTAATAATTACCAAAAAATGAGGTCTAAAGCCTCCCCTTTTAAGGGGATGAAAAAAATATTTAACTCAGTATTTCAAGCCTCCGACTTTAAGTCGGAGGTTCACTGATAACTGTTAGCGCAGCTCCTCCGCAGGAGGCTAACTGATAACTGATAACTGATAACTGATAACTGAAATGACCTCTTCTTTCTAAGAATAGGATTGACTAAAAGGATTTTTTTTTCTCGCTTTTTTCTCCATGAATGGAGAGGCTTTATACATTAATTTTTCGGTAAGCATTTAATGGTAATGAAGCTGATAGCTAATAGCTGACCGCTGAATGCTTAAACAAAATTAAATTATTCACATGGAGCTATGTCTTTTTATGGAAGACATAGCATTTTTTTATTGGCAGTAAAAAAGTTGATTTAGTTGAGTCTAAGAAAATTTATAGTATAGTATAGACTACTATTTTTTTTAAGTCCGAAAACTTCCCTTTATTGAAACCTCCCTCTTAAAGGCGAGGTCTAATTTATTTATAGTATTCACTATTACTGGCGCGGAAATTATCAAATTATCAAATATAGTCACAGTAAGAATGTACGGGCAAATAACTATTCCTCCCTACTAACTTCTGACTTCTAACTTATAACTTTAGCTATATGTTTGGTTTTATTATTGTTTTATTGGCATCATTCTGTTTTTGTTTCCAAAATGTCATTGTCAGAATTCTCTTCAATGAACAAATAATTTTAGGGATTTTTCCCACAGGTGGATTTGTTATACCTAACCTACAAAATTCTTTTCTACTAATGTTTATGCGGATGGTATTAGTAGTTCCATTGATGGCATCCTTCGCGACAAGACTTTACCCGCTAACCTGGCAAGATATTAGAGAATTAGGAAATAATGAAGCACGTTCTGTATTAGGGCGATCGCTCCTGGGTGGAGTGTTGATGTTTCTATACTTAGCACTGCTTTATCTATCTATTGGTTTAATCGAAACTGGAATTGCTTCAACTCTGTTTTTTACTTATCCAATATTCACTTCGCTACTTTCTTGGAGATTTTTAGGTATTCCCCCTACAAGGTTTCGGTGGATGGTAATGGTAATTGTGTTAGTTGGAACTTTTCTGACTATTCCTTATACTCAGACAACATCTGATAGTTACAACGGAATTGGAGTAATTTTTGGTATTGGTTCCGGACTTGCTTATGCTCTCTATACTGTAAATGCACAAAAAAGTTTTGAAGGTATACATCCGGTTCCTTTTACTTGGATTAGTTTTGCTACTGCTTTAGGGTTATCTACTCTGAGTTTATTTATTTGGCAGGGAGACAATGCCGATCTTAACTGGACTCCTATGTGGGTTGGTGGTTTTCTGTCGGCGATCGTTACTTTGAGCGGTCATTTAATGATTAATTACGGAATTAAGTTGATAGGTGCTACTACTGCTGCAACTATTGGCGCGACTAATCCCAGTTTAACAGCAATTTTAGCATGGTTAACAATTCAAGAAACTATTAATGGTTTGCAAATTCTGGGTATTGTTATTGTTACTGTGGGTATTTTGTTGTTGAGTCAGGAGCATCGAGTAGTTGTTAAGCAGGAGTAATATTATCTCCAGTTAAATAGTTAGGATTTGCTGAAAAAGTCTTTTTTAAAGAGTAGGGGAGTAGGGGAGTAGGGGTAGTGTAGGGAAGTAATTTTTTTGCTCAAATCTTGCCCAACATCCTAACTTTTTGGGTGTTGCACAATCAGGAATGAAGAAATCCGAAATTTCCTTTTTATCCACTTGAAAGGAGAAGCTTGAGAACTTATTTCTTGGTCATAAGTACAATTAATTTTTAAGATGAGAATTGCCCTGTGGTTTTGTCTCCAAAATAATACAGTCAGGGGGAATTTTAGAAAGTTTACTGACAGAAATTCTTCGACATTGAATTTTACCTACCTTACTGAACTATTTATTAGTATGTTTGAGATTAAATCGAAACAATTATTTATTTATATCTCCTATAAATTTGATAATTAACATTACAGATAAAATATTCACAGGCAAATTGAATTTATTAAAAAAATATTTTATCTTCTTGACAATTCAGAAAATTGTGCTAATATCCATATCTAAACCATTAATTAAGCGAAATAAGTATGTTGCTTCAAGAAAAACAAATAACTGCACAAGAGTTCATTTCCTTACTAGACGAGATTATTGAAAAACAACATTTACTTAAGCACACATTCTATACAATGTGGAATGAAGGAAAGTTATCTTTAGAAATGTTGCAAGAGTACGCTCAAGAATATTATCTACAAGTTCATTATTTCCCTACTTATGTTAGTGCTACTCATGCAGCTTGTGATGATTTAGAAATTCGGAAAATGCTCTTAGAAAATTTGATTGAAGAAGAAATGGGAGCAGCTAATCACCCTGAATTATGGTTACGTTTTGCTGAAGGTTTGGGTGTAAAAAGAGAAGCAGTTAAAGAGCGGGAACATTTAGCAAAAACTAAGGAATCTGTTAGTATTCTCAAGGAGTTAGCTAGGAGTGAAAATCCTGCTAAAGGTTTAGCTGCTCTTTATGCTTATGAATCACAAATTCCTGAAGTTGCTACTACTAAAATTGCTGGTTTGAAAGAATTTTATGGCATTGATTCTGAAGCAGCTCTATCTTTTTTTAAAGTACATGAAAAGGCTGATGAAATTCACAGCAAAGTTACAAAAGAAGCATTGGTAAAATTATGTGAAACTGATGCTGAAAAACAGGAAGCATTAGCAGCAGCATCTACTGCTGTTGCTGCTTTGAATTTATTGCTTGATGGTGTTTATGAAGAATATTGTCAAGCTGTTAATTAATTGAAAGTAGGGGCGATTCGCGATCTGAGGAGCATGACCTAGGAATCGCCCCTACTTAAGCATAATTATTTAATTTATGGTTTGTTAATAGCTCCTTGAGGAATATTTCCTGATAAAACTTGAAGAATATTTTTGGCAGCTTCAAAAGCAATATCGTGCCTAATTTCATCAACAGCAGAACCTAAATGAGGAGTAAAAAAAGTCTTATTTTTCTCTGTTATTAATGAGTCGTAAATTTCTTGAGGACGATGATAAATTGCCCAATCTTCCATCTCAAATACATCAGCAGCATATCCAGCTAAATGTCCTGATTGAATTGCTTCGGCGATCGCTTTCTCATCTACAACTGACCCCCGACAGGGATTAATTAGAAAACTATTTGGTTTCATTTTGGCTAAAGTATCTTGATTAATTAGATGATAGGTATCAGGAATTAATGGTACCATTAAAACTACATAATCACTACTCTTTAATAGTTCTTCTAAAGAAACTCTAGAAATTTTCCAGGCAGTTTCTTGTTCTACAGATAAGGGAATAGGATCGCTGTAGAGTAAATTCATTTCAAAACCTACTAATCTTTGAACTAAAGCTTTTCCTAATTTTCCCATTCCTACAATTCCTAGGGTTTGATTTAATAATCCCTTACTATAAAGTTGTGGTTTCCATCCTTGAAAATTACCATCACGAATTAGGCGATCGCCTTCTAACATTCGGCGACCTAATCCTATTAATAAACCAATGGTTAATTCTGCGGTTGGTGCTGCTAATAAATCAGGAACAATGGTAAACCAAATACCTCGTTTTGTACAAGCATCTATATCAAAATTATCATACCCTCTTAAAGCTCCGGCAATAACTTTTAATTTCGGACAAGCGTCTAAAAAATTAGACTCAATAAAGTCTGGCATAAATACCATTAAAGCTTCAGCTTCTTTGGTTCGATTGATAATTTCTTCACGAGATAATGTGTTTTGAGTTTGATTGAGAATTACTTCACAAAATTGACTTAAATAATCAATAACTTGAGGATGAATCCAATGAGTAATAACAACTTTAACTTTAGGTTTTTTATTCATATTTTAAAGGAAGAAGGAATAGGGAAGAAGAAAGAAGCAGGAAGGAAGAGGGAAGAAGGTTGATTTTTAACTAAGTCATAAGTCAGAAGTCAGAAGTTGTTTTTGTAACGGGGATTAGAGCAACGCTCCAAAAACATTTCGCCTTAAAAGGGGTTGCTCTAGACCCAATTATTTTGGTAATAATAAACATCAAAAACCTAGTTTCTGGGTTTGCCAGAATAATACCACTTAAAAAAAAATGCTACAAGCTACAACTATAGCACTTTTTATTAACATAGAATACAAATATTTTGGCTTAAAGGCATAAATTTTGTAGTCTACCTTTGTGAAAACTGCTGTAAAGATAGCTGCTCTAATTAAAATTTCATTTTGGTGAGGTATACCCAAGGGAGTAAGATGCTCCTACTGAGAAAATTTAATTATTAAATCTCTACTTCATATATTTAGAATAGGCTGCAATTTCAGATGGTTATTTATATATATCGTTTTTCCCTTTTTTCAATATTTATTTATACCAATTACCAAAAGTAATGCTATACTTGACCGATACTTCAGTCATTAAGTAATTAACACAGTTAAAATCGCTTTTACCCTAATTATTGGCAAGTTAATGTTAATTATTCTTATGTTTACTTCTACAAACACCTTCCACGCTCCCCACACTTCCCTATCCAATTAAATATAGCAAGATTTTTGAGAAATCGTTTTTCCCTTTTTTCAATATTTATTTATACCAATTACCAAAAGTAATGCTATACCTGACCGATACTTCAGTTATTAAGTAATTAACACATTTAAAATCGCTTTTACCCTAATTATTGGCAATTTAATGTTAATTATTCTTATGTTTACTTCTTGCAACACCTCCCACTATCCCCAGACTTCCCTATCCAATTAAATATAGCAATATTTTTGAGAAATGGTATTACTCCTTTTCCCTTCCTCCTTCCTCCTTCCTCCTTCCTCCTTCATGCTTCTTCCTTCTTCCTTCTTACTGAATTAAATAAATTTTTGACGTAAATAATTACTTAAACTATCAACTAAAGTAACCATAATTAACACAACTAATAGGAGGGCAGAAACTTCCTCATATTTCAGTAAACGTAAAGCTCCAATAATTTCAAATCCAATACCACCAGCTCCCACAGCTCCTAATACCATTGAAGCTCGAAAATTGTATTCCCAACGATAAAAAGTCACGTCAGCAATTTGAGGAAAAATCTGAGGAAAAATGCTATGAAAAATAATTTGTAAATGATTAGCACCCGCAGATTTTGCAGCTTCAATAGGAGCATTATCCGTATGTTCTATAGCTTCAGCAAAGAATTTTCCCACCATACCAACTGAATGAAATCCTAATGCTAATACCCCAGGAAGTGTACCAAATCCAACTGCTGCTACAAAAATAATTCCTAAGATTAATTCAGGAATTGCCCTAGCTATATTTAGGATCATTCTTGATAGGAAATAAACAAAAGGATGGGGGGTAGTATTATGAGCAGCTCCTAAAGAAAGAGGAAGAGAAATAGCAATAGCCATACCTGTACCAGCAATACTCATTGCAATAGTATCAATTAAAGGTTTAATCCAGTCTAGAGTGCGACTAAAATCTGGCGGGAACATTTCTCCAACCATTCCAATTAAGTCAGGAATTCCCTCAGATAATCTTTGCCCATCAAGTAATCCAACATCTCCAAAACTTACTAAAATAATTATTAATAAGGTTAATGTTTTAGTTAAAGAAATATACCAACTTCTTTGTTGTTGACGGAGCAAACTATCAAATTTATTTGAATTAAGCATTATTGGTATTTTACAGAAAGTTTTTATTAAAAAATTGACTAATTTTTGTAGGTATTTATATTAGCATTCAGCCTTCACGCAAAGAAACCCGGTTTCTAGGATAAACCGTTGTTTTGAAGTATAAACATCTAGGATAAACCGGGTTTGGTGAGTTTGCTGTGCGTAAGTCCTGAGTATTTACCTGTTAGCTATGAATTTACTAAAATAATTATTAATAAAGTTAATGTTTTAGTTAAAGAAATATACCAACTTCTTTGTTGTTGACGGAGCAAACTATCAAATTTATTTGAATTAAGCATTATTGGTATTTTACAGAAAGTTTTTATTAAAAAATTGACTAATTTTTGTAGGTATTTATATTAGCATTCAGCCTTCACGCAAAGAAACCCGGTTTCTAGGATAAACCGTTGTTTTGAAGTATAAACATCTAGGATAAACCGGGTTTGGTGAGTTTGCTGTGCGTAAGTCCTGAGTATTTACCTGTTAGCTATGAATTTATTATAGCAATTTACCAAAAGTATGAGGTATAAAATTTCTTTGATTTGTATTTGCAATTATATGCAATCTATTCATATACTAAGCCTAAATAATTTGTTAAAAAAACTGTAGGGGTTTGGTTGAAAAATCCCATCTTTGCTTGGGGAAAGGAGACCAAACTCCTACAATAAAATATTACAACCTATTGAGGATTGCTATACTAATTAATTATTTTAAAAATCAACAATCAATATAGCATATTTCATATCAGTCAGGTAGACTAATAGCGACCAATATTATAGTGGGCAAGATGCCCACACTACAGAGGTTTTATAATTAATATTTGTGCCTCAAATACTAGGTATTTCCTGTAATTATCACTTATTTATAACAAGAGGTAATTATTAATTATTAATTGTTGAAATTGTTTTTTCTGGCTTGGTCTATTATTTACTTAATTCAGCAAAATCAAGATCGAGTAGTTTTCCTAATTCTCTCACTACATCATAATCTTCATCTGTAATTGCTTGAAATCCATCTGCTTTAAATGGTTTTAGTATAGCTTCATCTTCTAATTGTAAAAATGCCTGTTGAATTTGTGTTTTAAGTTCAGGTTCTAAATCAGAACGCATTGTCCAAGGATACTGAGGAAAAGGTTTAGATTCAGCAATAACAATTACCTTATTTTTATCAATTGTTCCCTTCTCAATTAAAGCAGTAAAAATGGGTTTACTTAACCCTCCCGCTTGTGCGTTTCCATTAGCAACAGCAACAGCAACAGCATCATGGGCACCCGCAAAAACTTCTTCATAATTTTCCCCAGCTTTTAATCCTTTTTCCGTTAACATTGACTTGGGAATTAAGTGACTAGAAGTAGAAGCTTGATCGCCATAAGCCATAATTTTTCCTTCTATTTTTTCGTATGAATCAATTCCTGATTCTGCATTACCAATAACTACGGCTTGATAGGTAGTTTCTCCATTTTTTTCTATAGCAGCAAAGGGTTCAATATTACTTTTAGTTTTAGCTAAAACATAAGATAAAGGACCAAAGTAAGCTAAATCTAAACGTCCTTTACTAGCAGCTTCAATCATAGAAGAATAATCAGTAGTAACAAATAATTCAATATCTTTATTAAGTTTATCCTCTAAATAAGTTTCAAGTCCTTTATTATTTTGAATAACAGTAGCAGCCGATTCATCTGGTAATAAAGCAACAACTAATTTCTCAGGATTAGCATTTGTATCTGCTTGTGTAGGTTGATTTTCTGTAGTTGATGTTTGAGTATTAGAATTACTACAACTAACTAAACTTAACCAAGCTAAAAAAATTGCACCCAGTAAATTTTTTTTGAGGATTAAATTTAACATAATCGTTTATTTTCCAAATAATTGATGAATTAATTATAGAGATTGTCTGTCAAAAGTCAATCCCCTTTTTTTTATGTGTTCTAAATAACATTTATCTAGTCTTACTTAAGGATGGACTTTGATAAATTTCTTCGAGTTGATAGTTTTTTATATCTTTAGGACTACCATCAAAAAGAATTGTCCCTTTACCCAGTCCAATAATCCGGTCAGCATATTCTAAAGCTAAATCAACTTGGTGTAGACTAACTAAGGCTCCAATTCCATCTTCTTGACAAATTTTTCGTAAATTGGATAATACTTGATGAGAACTAGCAGGATCTAAACTAGCGATCGGTTCATCAGCTAAGAGAAATTTAGGTTTTTGGGCCAAAGCACGAGCAATTCCTACTCGTTGTTGTTGTCCCCCACTTAAAGCTTTTACAGGTGTTAAAGCTTTGTCTAATAAGCCTACTCTTTCTAAACAATTTAAAGCAATATATTGATCTGTTTTAGGAAGAGGAAATAAACTTCTAAGGGTAGAATGATAAGCTAAACGACCTACTAAGACATTTTTGAGAGCAGTTTGTCTAGGAATTAATTGATGTTGTTGAAAAATCATTCCTGTTTTTTGACGATGTTTCTGTAATATTTTAGGGTTATGTAAATTACCTAATCCTTCACAAATTACTTCTCCACTGGTAGGAGAAGTAAGAAAGTTTATACAGCGTAAAAGGGTAGATTTTCCAGCTCCAGAAGACCCTAAAATTACTGTGAATTCCCCTTGAGTAAATTCAACAGAAATGTTATTTAAAGCTACTGTTCCATCTCGGTAAGTTAACCCGAGATTATTCAGATAAATCATAATGTTTGATTGGTTAAATGATTAATTAAAAAGCGGTCAGCGCTCAGCAAGCCTCCTACGGAGGAGCTTCACTAACAGCAGTCAGCAGTAAACGTTTATAAGGGAATTTCAACCCCTAGCTATAAAAGCTGTTAACGTACTTCCTCCCCAGGAGGCTTGCTGTTTGCAGAGCATTCCGTCAGGAAATGCTAAAAGCTAATAGCTAGTTAATTTTTCCTAGAGCTTACTTTTATTCTCAATATTTAGTCAAGTATTTTTTGTGAAATTATTGTCTAAATATCCGCAAGTATATATATTTATATATTGAAAAAGTTCAGGCAAGCTATAACCTGCAAAAATTGACCAAAAAATAAGTTTTCAAGCCTCCCTTTGGATAGAAGATGAAAACTGGTCGGAGGATGGCTTTAACTAGAGGTACTGATAACTAAAATGACATGAATGAAGTTAAAATTCAAAAGCAATATGATCGACTTGCTGATATTTACGATTTACGCTGGCGTAATTATATAATTAATACTCTTACCTTTCTGAATAATTGGGAGCAAATTGAGCCACAAGCAAGCATTTTAGATGTTGCTTGTGGTACTGGCGAATTTGAAAGACTTTTACTCAACAAAAATCCGACGCAAAAAATTATAGGAGTTGATATATCCGAAAAGATGTTAGATTTAGCTAGGAAAAAATATCAGGCTTATTCTAATGTCGAGTTTCAAAAAGCTTCAGTTCATTCACTACCTTTTGAAAGTCATTCTTTTGATGTAGTTGTATGTGCTAATTCTTTTCATTTTTTTGATAAACCTCAAGTAGCATTAAGAGAAATGAAACGGGTGCTTAAACCTGATGGTAAAGTAATAATTCTTGATTGGAATAAAGATTATTTTGTCTGTAGAATTTGCGACTGGTTATTACAAATTTTTGACCCTGCTCATCAACAATGTTATACTCAAGCAGAATTACATCAGTTATTAGTATCTACCAAGTTTAAACTAGATGGTTCAACTAAATTTCGTTTAGGAGTTATTTGGGGAATGATGGTTGTTAGAGCTATTCCGACTCAGCGGGAATTTGCAAATAAACAAAGTTGCTGCTGTTGGTAAACCTTATCAAAAAACTTTTCCCCTGCGCTTTGACTCCGATAGTGGGAATGAAGCGATCTCCTGTAAAAACGGTTGTTCGCCCCTACCACTAAAATATTAAAATTTAAATATAATTGCTATAGATAAATATGTAGTGTTAGTTTTGTAGTGAGGAAAATTTAAGTGCAGGTTGAACAAGTTCTTGAGAGATTAAAGTTAGATTTACCAACTTTATTTGAGAAAGATATTTCCTACGATATATATACTAAAGATATTTTTTTTAAAGATCCAGTAAATACCTTTAAGTGGAAGTTTAATTATCGGATTATTTTTTGGACTTTGCGCTTTCACGGTCAGCTATTTTTTACGGAACTCTATTTTGATTTACATGATGTTCAGCAAACAGCAAAAGATATAATTTTAGCAAATTGGACTGTGCGTGGTGTGTTAAGAGTTCCTTGGAAAGCTAAGATTTTTTTTAATGGTTATTCTACTTATAAGTTTAATCAAGATGGGTTGATTTATGAACATATTGATACTTGGGATAGGAAACCAAGTGAAATATTAAAGCAGTTTTTTTTAAAAGGACTGTAGCACAGCCATCTTGGCTGTAAGAAAAACAGGAAAGATGCCTGTGTTACCGCAGCGCGGGTATCTTGAACAGGCAAGATGCCTGTGCTACCTAATTGGAGCAATTTCAGCCATATCTAATATGTTGGGAATTAAGTCTTCTCGCTTGATTGCCATTAGATGAACTCCTTGACAAATTTTGCTTGCCATTGTAACTTGTTCAGCAGCAATTTTTATTCCTTCTTGTAAAGGTTTTTCTGCATTTGCCAAACGATTAATAATATGTTCTGGTATATCAACTCCTGGCACATACTTATTCAAAAATGCAGCATTTTTGGCAGATTTTAGTAAAAATATTCCTGCTAAAATTGGCTTCTTACTATCAAGTCCAATTTGACTCATAAATTTTTCTAGTTTTTCAAAGTCAGAAATTAATTGACTTTGAAAAAATTGAGACCCTGCTAATAATTTACGTTCAAATCGTTTTTGTAATCCTGACCAACTAGGGGACTGAGGGTCTACCGCAGCACCTACAAATAAATCTGTTGGTCCATCTGGTAAAGCTTTCTCATTCCAGTCCATACCTTGATTTAACTTAGCAATCATTTTTAATAGACGTACAGACTCCATATCAAATACACTTCTGGCATCTTTATGGTCTCCTGCTTTTACAGGGTCTCCAGTCAAGGCTAAAATATTGTTAATTCCTAATGCTGAAGCTCCCATTAGGTCAGCTTGTAAAGCTATACGGTTGCGATCGCGACAAGCTACTTGAAATATTGGCTCTAGGCCATGCTTTTTTAAGATGATAGAAGCTGCCAATGAGGACATTCTTAATACGGCACGACTACCATCAGTAATATTAACTGCATGAACTCTACCTTTGAGAGTTTCAGCCATTTTAATCATGTGAGTAGGGTCAGTTCCTTTCGGTGGTGCTACTTCAGCAGTGATTAAAAATTCTCCAGATTTTACGGCATTACGAAATTGATTCATCTATATATTGTTTCTTTAGCTGTACTTAAATTTTCAATTGTTGTCTTAGTTTTCTCTTGGCTATTTGTGCAATAGATTAAATATGGTTATGGTTGCTGTTAGCTATGAATAAATATCCTTGATTACTAACTAGATATTTACTTTGCTTAATGGCATAATTTTCATAATTAATGATTTCATATTATCCAGTGTTAGGTATTAGTTATTAAGTCTAATAATTTTTAGAGGAATTCTCATCTTCAATCAACTACTGTATTTTTTTAAGTTTCCTATTCTCTGCTAAATTGACACAGAATAACCCAAAGCTTTTTTAACTTTTTCTAGAGTTTGATTAGCGATGGCTCCTGCTTTTTGCCTTCCTTCAGCTAAAACAGATTCCAGATAACCTTTATCATCCATTACTTCTTTATATTTTGTTTGAATTGGAGTTAAAGCCTCAATAGTTGTCTCAGTTAATAAAGGTTTAAATTTACCCCATCCCATATCTTGACATTCTGTTATTACCTCTTCTTTTGTTTTACCTGAAAATAATTCATAAAGAGTCAATAAATTATTACATTCAGGTCGTTCAGGATTATCAAATTCCAAACCTTTAACCGGATCTGTTTTGCAACGTTTAATTTTTTTAGTAATTACATCTGGTGGATCTAATAGATTAATTCTACTCAATTCTGAAGGGTCAGACTTAGACATTTTGCTAGTACCATCTGTCAAACTCATTACCCGCGCACCTTCTTTTCTAATCAAAGGATCTGGCAATTTTAAAATAGTTTCTCCCTGACCAAATTGATGATTAAATCTAACTGCTATATCGCGGGTAAGTTCTAAATGTTGTTTTTGGTCTTCTCCCACAGGAACTTTATCTGCATTATAAAGTAGGATATCCGCAGCCATCAAAACTGGATAATCTAATAAACCTGCACCTACATTTTCTCCCTGTTTAATTGCTTTTTCCTTAAATTGAATCATATCTGTCAACCAATTCAAGGGAGTAATACAGTTAAGAAACCATGTCAATTCACTATGAGCAGGAATGTGAGATTGCACAAATATAGTAGAATAATTCAGGTCTATTCCGCAGGCCAAATATAAAGCAGCAATAGTGTAGGTATCTGTAGCTAGTGTAGCTGGATTATGGGGTACTGTAATGGCGTGTAAATCTACTACACAGAAAAAATTGTCGTATTCTTTTTGTCCTTCTACCCAGTTACGAATTGCGCCTAAATAGTTACCAATATGAAGGTTTCCAGTTGGTTGAACTCCAGAGAGTACGCGCTGTTTACCCATTATTTCTCTAACTTTAGTTGTTCAAAATTAATTAATACTTAAGAATAACATATTGAGTGTCTGGTTAAATATCCTCATCCTCTGGACGGAAGTAAAAAATCAAAAGCCAAAAGTCTTTTCAGTTATTATTAGTCCAGTAGGGTGCATTAGATTGAATTCAAAAGTCAAAAGTCATGCATTCAAAAGTAAGAATTTTCAAGTTAAAATCTAATGCACAGTTTTAGCTGTGTCAGTCTAGTAGTCAAGTAGGGTGCATTAGGCGCTTACTACAAACTACGATTGAACTATCAAATATTACGTTGCGCCGTAATGCACCGTTTAGTTGTAGTGGACTGACACAATTAATGCGTTACCGAAAAATAAAGGTATAAAGCCTATCACTCGCCGTGGAGAAACAAGCGGTCGTTTGCGGAGCATGACCTTAGGATGGGATGGCGTTTAGCTGGCGCACAACTTCGTTAACGCTACGCGACATATAAAGCGTTTCGCTGCGCGACATGAAACGCGGCTCTGCAAGAGCGGGTCTCCCGCTCTTTCAGAGCCACTCCGTTAACGCCATATCCAATCGACCAAGAGAGAAAAAATTTCCTTTTATTTAATCCTCTTCCTTTTAGGGAGAGGTAATTATCAATTATCAATTATCAATTATCAATTATTGAAGATGGATTCCTAAATACCTTTCATCGCTTAAATTTTAGCCGTAAATTATGCACCTCACAAGTTTTGCTTAACCTGGAGCTTTCAAACGCCTATCTAAAGTACCAGAACAAAATTTCATAGTAATTATTCGATGAAGAGTTGACAAATAAAACCAGATATATTTCAATTAAAATGTTGACTTTAATTTATCATCAAATGGAAAAAATTATCCCTAAATCTAGATAAAAATATTTCTGAATAAAAAATATAATGAAGCCAAAAATCAATAATATTACTGCCTGGAAACAAGCAGAGTTACTAATGCAGCCTGCTTTTATTAGAGTCCTAGATCATATTAGAAAAAAACTAGAAAATTCTGTTTGGCAAGGTACTTATGAAGAAGTACAAACGCCAATTCCAGGTTATAGATTAGATTTAGAATATCAAGACCAAAAAATTAGTATTAATGTTTGGGATCTCTGCTATCAAGTTTGTTTTAGCAACTATCTTTCTACTCATTCTGCTGATGAAACAGTAGAAGTTGATATTGACATTAACTTACTTAATGAAGAAGGAAATGTTAATTGGGATATTCTTGATGAAAAGGCTTTAAAAGTAGTAGAAAATATGATGGCAGATTTACCTAATTCAGTTATCAGTTAGCAGTTAGTATAGCAATCATATCTCAGTTGTAAGATTTTAGTGGTAATTAGGAGTCAGGAGTCGTAGGGGCGATTTCCTACGGAATACTTCGTAAACGCGTTTGCGGAGAATTCCGGCACGGAAATCGCCCGTACAGGAGTCAGAATATAAAAGGATTTTGATAGTTATTAATGGCTTTTAAATATCTCAAAATCATTCCTGATTGCTATAGTTATCAGTTAGTAGTTATCTGTTAATTCATACCAATTAGCGGGCAAAATACCTACAAAATTACTGTTTACTTTCCTAAAATTCTTTTATTTCTAGAGAAATTATTTGAAAAAAAAACAAATATTTGTACCAACAAAAAAACAGATTAAACTAAAACTATGAACGATAAATTACAAAATATTCAAACATCTAATGGTGCAACTTTTCAAGACACTATTCCAGTTAGTTTTGGCAACGATACTCAAGCAATAGAAGCAACAAAACAGGGAGTAGCTCTATGCGATCGCTCACATTGGGGACTAATAGAAATTTCAGACGATGACCGTCTAAGGTTTCTCCATAACCAAAGCACTAATAACTTTAATATTCTCAAACCAGGTGAAAGTTGTGAGACAGTTTTCGTTACACCAACTGCTCGTACCATCGACTTAGCAACAGCTTACATTACAGAAAATAATGTTTTGTTGTTAGTATCTGCCATCCGTTGTCAACAGTTAGTAGAATGGTTTGACCGCTATCTCTTCCCTATGGATAAGGTAGAAGTAAAAGATATTAGCAGTGAATACGCCATATTTAGTCTCATCGGAGTAGAAGGCAAAAACTTGATAGCAAAATTAGCAGGTACCACTCCCCCAGATGCACCCCACGGTAGTCATCAGTTAATGAGTCTGGGAAATGTAGAAATTAGAGTTGCTGTCGGTAGTGGGTTAGCAACAGAGGGATATACTTTAATAGTACCTATGAATAATGCTGCTGAAGTTTGGCAAATGTTGGTAGAAACAGGAGCAGTTCCCATGGGCGATCGCCTGTGGCAACAACTAAGAATACAACAGGGTCGTCCCGCACCAGACTACGAACTTACAGATGACTACAACCCCCTGGAAGCAGGTTTATGGAATACTATTTCTTTTGAAAAAGGTTGTTATATTGGTCAAGAAACTATTGCCCGTTTAAACACATATAAAGGTGTGAAACAAAGACTTTGGGGAGTACGTTTAAATGGCAAAGCAGAATTAGGAACTGTTGTACAAGTTGGGGATGAAAAAGTAGGAAAACTAACAAGTTGTACGGAAACTAATGATGGTTATTTTGGTTTAGTTTATATTAGAACAAAAGCAGGAGGAGTTGGTTTAAAAGTCGAAGTAGGAAATGTAGAAGGAGAAGTAGTTGAAGTACCTTTTCTGACACATCAAGATATTGATAATTAGGAGATTTATTGCACAAATAATCTGTAGAATGGGCATCTTGCCCGTTCCTTATATTTTCCCTTAATTCAGCAACGGCAAAAAAGACATAAAATAGTCAATTAAAATACATTTCTACAGCTACTTTAGAAGCAGGAGCAACTAATCACGTTAAAACCTCCTTTTTTCCAGACATAAAAATCATCCTTGCATCCATTGTCACTAAGTATTTTCTCAGCTAACTCTTATCAATATCTAAATCTAAATTACCCGAATTTTCAGTTAGCCTCGGCACTATAGTTATCAAGATAAATAAATCAACTAAACCAACTTAAACACAAGGAGCAAGACAAATGGTTTTCACAACTTACCCTTCTATCAAAGAAAGTTTTTGGCAAGCTATTGATACCTCTAAATTTTCTGGCAACCCTGCCGAAGATTCTAGACTTCAGTCATTACGAAATATTTCTATTCCTGAATTAGTTAAAGTTTTAGAACAATATTCTTATGTAACTAAAATTCACGTTCAAAGTTTAAATTATGTTTGTAATGTTGTTTCTCCAGGTAAATTAAAGGTATTACTTGATGAGATTCATTTTGAAGAAGCTGGTGATGGAAATCCAGAAGATTCTCACTATAATTTACTGAAATTATTCTTATTTGGATTAAATGAACAGTTTGGTGGAACCATGCTCACTAATAAAATTAATCCACAAGTTGATGCTTTAATTGCTAAGTATGATGCAGATTTAAAAAGTCATCCTGCTCACGTTGCTATTGGTATGGCAGGTATGGGTACTGAATGTATTTGTGGTCCGATTTTAGAAGAAATTTGGGCACAAGTTCAAGCTCGTAAAGATTTAGAAGATATATTACCTCAATTAAACCTAGAATTTTGGGATATTCATACTGGAGAAATCGATCATTCTCATGCTTTAAGAATGCGTAATGCCATAGATGGAGAAGTAGGAGAAAGTGAAGAGTCAGCAGAACAAATACTCCAAGGTTATGAGTTATCTGTGAAATTCTGGGATGATTTATTAGATATTTTTGTAACTCTATAAATGTGGTGTATAAGTAGTCAGAAAAACCCTGACTCAAATCTTAGCTTGATGTAAATATAGTGATAATTAACGGAGGTATTTTTCATACCTCCATCTTTTTTGGGAAATAATTCTCATCGATTTATCACCTGATTCTCTAGATTTTTTCAGTATGATTAAACATAATTAACATTAATCAGAACATTTTTATCATAAGTGTGGGAACGGGTATAATTATCGATTTAAGATATAAATTATCCTACATAAACTTTAGCTGTGGGTTAACAATTATGGTGAATGGAAAATAATCCCTACCTCAACTTGATTAGATGTTCTAGAATTGCTCCTTAATAACCAGGGATAAAAATCCCTGGTTTTTCTTCTTTTTAGAGTATAGCCCTACGCATTAAGGCTCTTGACATTTTTAAATCCTGTTAGCGGAGCTTTTCCCTATACGAAAAACCCTTTGAAAATTCCCTATTCCCTATTCCCTATTCCCTATTCCCTAGCGCGTAGCGCTATATAACTATACTATTTTCTCCAGCGATCGAATTGATCTTCCGAACAGCCATTTATATACTTATTAAAAACATATCCTTCAAGAGGAGTGTAGGGTGTAGGAGATTGGCCAGAATCAAGAGCTACTATGTGAACCCAATTCCCAGTTCGTCTAATAGCTCTTACACCGTCTCCACGATTAAGTTGAGTTATTGTAGGTGAACTGGTATCAGGTCTTTGACGAACATTGACATCGTTGCCGTTAATAAAACTACAAATAGTATTATTCTCAACTTCTATTTGATAGTCTGGATCATTTTGTGCTAAAGCAGATTCGGCATTTAAAATCACCAAAAATATTGATAATAAGGTTATTAAACTTTTCATGATTTGGAAACCTCCATTAGTAGAATAGTTAGATTAATGTTGTTGGTAATTTTAAGAATTTAAAAAGTATTTTTGCGACTTAATGCTATCAACTTCACCAGTAAAATAAGTAGTAAGTATTTCCGTGCCGGAATGCTACGCAAACAGCCTTTTATACCAATTTTATGTGAGGTTGCACAAAGTTATGAAATTCCTTACTGCTGACTTTTCCCTCCTGATTATTTATAACTATTTAATCAGAAATTATACAACTTTTAATAACACTTGCATGACCAGCAACAATTTGTAAGGAACCTGCGGAAGATATTGACCATACACGGGTGTAACGAATATGTTCATCAATTATTGAATTATTATATTTACCCAAAAGGTGCATTTGAACTGAAACAACCGAAAAGCCTTCATTGAGCTGAATATGTTGTTCTGACGGTATCAGTTCTGTTAGCTTGAGAACTCCACAATGGTGCATCTCAAGGTCTTGCACCTTGGTAATAAGTTGCCCAAGATGGTTAGTAAAGATTAGTTCTGGTGCAATAAGTATGTCTAGTTTAACTACATTAAATGTCAAGATAGCTTGTCAAAGGTTTTCTTCTAGATCAATAATTTGTGATTTGGAATGTTTGCTCATAAAAACAAATTCTTGTTAAACCCTAACTATTAATTATATTTTAGTTACACGGCATTTTTTTTTGAAATAAAAAGACTTCTTTTTTTCTCCCAAAATATTACAGATAGCCACAGCTTAATAACTTATCACCAAATTTTTCCCAATTGTTATAAAATAAGTTAAACATTATCAAAAATTATATGACTGCAACAACTCCTACCATTAACCCTTTCTTAACCAATAATTTCGCCCCCGTGAAAGAAGAAACAACCGCCGACAACCTCAAAGTTATCGGTGAACTACCTCCCGATCTCTCAGGAATGTTTGTGCGTAATGGCCCCAACCCCCAATTTGACCCCATTGGTGAATATCACTGGTTTGACGGGGACGGAATGCTCCACGGAGTTAGAATAAAAGACGGTAAAGCATCCTATCGTAACCGTTATGTACGCACCAACAAATTCCAGGTAGAAAACCAGGAAAATAAACCACTATTGCCAGGATTATTAGAGCCACCCCAACCAGATAATCCCTACATTACAGATGCTAGTAGAGCTAACACTGCTCTCGTATATCATGCCAATCATTTTTATGCTCTCTGGGAAGCTGGTGCGCCGTACCATATTAAACTACCTGAGTTGGATACCATTGGCAAACAGACTTTTAACAACAAACTCCAATCTCCTTTTACTGCGCATCCTAAAGTTGATGCCGTCACAGGAGAAATGATGTTTTTCGGTTACTCAGTAGCTCAACCTCCTTTTTTACAATATAGCGTTGTTTCGGCAAATGGAGAATTGCTGCGCACCATACCTATAGATTTGCCTGTGGGAGTAATGATGCACGACTTTGCTATTACGGAAAACTATAGTATATTTTTCGATTTACCGATCACTTTCCGCCCAGAAAGAATAGAAACAAGTCAGTTCCCCCTAATGTTTGAATCAAAAACACCTAGTCGCTTCGGTATAATTCCACGTCATGGCGATAGTGGAGAGGTGCGTTGGTTTGAAACTCCAGCTTGTTTTGTTTGGCATACTCTCAATGCTTATGAGGAACAAGATGAGGTTGTATTGGTTGCTTGTCGGATGAACTCTACTAATGTGTTTGTGACTAATGAGAGCGATCGCCTCCCTGATGGAGATATTCCTTATCTATATCGTTGGCGGTTTAACTTGAAAACTGGAGCGGTAAAAGAGGAACAGCTAGATGATGTACCTTCTGAATTTCCCCGTGTCAATGAAGAATTATTAGGGCGAAAGACGCGGTATGGTTATTCGGCAAGAATGGCACCAGGAACTTTTCCTCTATTTGATGCTTTGATTAAATATGACTTGGATAAAGGGAAGTCGGAAACTTATGAGTTTGGTAAAGGGCGTTATGGTGGTGAGGCAGTCTTTGCTCCTCGACTGAATGCTAGTAGCGAAGATGATGGTTGGTTGGTGACTTATGTTTATGATGAAAATACTCAGACGTCTGAGTTAATAGTGGTGAATGCTCAGGATATTAGTGGGGAAACTGTAGCGCGAGTGATTATTCCACAGCGAGTGCCTTATGGTTTTCATGCTGCTTGGGTTACAGAGGCGCAGTTGAGTCAAATATTATAGCACTACAAAAAAGTGTTAGGGAATTAATAAAATTGAAATCCTTAACCAACAGTTTTGTCTGAATAAATGAAGCGCGGGGTGAAAATAATCCCCGCTTAATATCTTATTTTTGGCTTGATTAAATTCATCAAAAAATCACTTTAACTGACTTATTAATTTCTGTATCAACAGACCTTGTTCTTTAAGTTGATGACTTTGTTCTTTAACTTGATTTTCTAAAGTTATAATTCTTTGCTCTAGAAATTTTACCTGTTGTTTTAAGTCTTGCTGTTTAGGTTCTATTCCTGTTTCTGTTTTATTATTAGTACCACCATTAAATGCTGTAACAACTTGTTTCCAACTGCGACTACTCAGTTTAATATTATGAACATCTTTGAGATGTTTATATGCAGTATTACAATTTTTGAAACGTGCCTTTAAAGATGTTTCTGTCCAACTATTTCCTTCTTTGAGTAGTTCCCGATCCAAAATATTAGAAGGTGGAAGTTGAGCTTGAGATTCAACTAAATTAGTAGTAGTTGAATCTATCTCACTTTGAGCATAATTATAACCAACTTTCAGAGCAGTTTCAGCAATCGTAAAAGAATTTTCGGTTAGTTCATCACCGAGTAATTGCATTTGATTAATACCCTTTTTTATGTTTTTAAGCTGCTGAGTAGTTTCTTGAAGTGATTCTGTTAGTTTACCCATATTCTTTTTCTATTTATTTTCTAGTAGTTGACGACCAATGTTAATTATACTTTCTTCTTCCCAAATTATTGGATTGGGTTCTGCTGATTTCATGGGTATTAAATCTTTAAGATCAGTATTTAAAAGTCTGTTAGCAGCTTTCATTATAGCTCTAAAACGATCCAATCCTGACATGACGTTTTTGTTTTTTTCAATATTTTTATAAACAGATTCAAAATCAGTTATTAATTTCTTTGTTGCCTGCAATTGAATTGTTAAGTTGTCTACTTGGTTAGTTAGTTCATCTCCCTCTTGTTGTAATCTAGTATTTGTCTGAACACTATGGGATAATGCTTGTCTTAATTTCTGCTTTTCTAACTTATGTTGCTCAATTACCTTTAAATACTTATTTAAGTTATCTTTGAGTTTTAAAAATTTTTCTCTCTCTTCTTTTCTACCTCTAACTAACTGTGACCTACTCAATGATAAACTTTTATAATTTTGGCGTAATTCTTGATACTGTGCTTCTAGCTCATCCCGTTTGATATTTTGGATATGTAGAGGAAATTGATTAACACTTTTATAATTTTTATAGCCAGAAGTAGTAGTATTTTGTTTAGGCGATTCACATTTTTTTCCCATCGTACAATCCTGCATTATTTGAATTTTTTTTGTACACTAATATAGTGTAAATCATTCTATTTATGATTGACAATAGAGATTATACATAAAATGAAAAATTTTACTGGTTATCTAAAACAAAGTTAATCCAGTAAAATTACTGACAGTAGCTAAAGCTAAGTTTGTATAAGGTGGTTGAAGGCGAGAATAATCCTAGAAAATGATACAATGGTATTAAACAGAGGAAATACTGGAGACTCTTAGTCTTTTTCCTTTAGCAAAATGAAAAACTAAATTACTGAATATTTACCGAAAAATAAAGGTATAAAACCTCTCCTTTCAAGGAGAAACAAAAAAAATTTTCTTTTTATTCAATCCTCTTCCTTTTAGGGAGAGGTAATTATCAATTATCAATTATCAATTATCCATTATCCATTATTGAACAACCTGACTACTAACATTTTAATTAAGAGGATAGTAATAGTTGCAAGAATTTGACAAACCTATTTCCCAAAAACTTCTAGATATTGCTAATAAAAAAAGAAGTAATTTATTTACCTGGAGGGGTCAGTTTTCTCCAGAATTAATTGAGACTATTCTCAAAGTTTATTGTTTACCAAATTCAGTTGTTCTCGATCCTTTTCCTGGTAGTGGAACTGTTTTATTAGAAGCTGGATATTTTTCTCTAGAAGCTTATGGATGTGATATTAATCCTGTGGCTTGGATTTTTGGCAAAATATACGAGTTGATTAATCAACCTCAGAAAAAAGAAATTTTAAGTCAGGTAAGAGAAAATTTAGATAAAGAGTTTCCCATCAGAATATTACTTGACCATGAAAAAGAAGTTGAATGTTTAGCAGAAAAAGTCTCAAAAGTTAGGGATAAACTGGATGAAAATGCCAAGGTAATATTTGATGTATTGATAATTCTAATTGATGGAGAAAAATCTCAAGTTACTAATGAATTGATTCAAAGGTAATTTTATGAATTAGTCAAATTTATTGAAAATTTACCCAACTCAAACAAAACTATAAAAGCTTATTTATCTGATGCTAGATTACTCCCGATGTCAGATAATAAAATAGACTTTTTTGTTACTTCACCACCTTATATTAATGTCTTTAATTATCATCAAAACTATAGAAAATCTGCGGAAATTTTAGGATGGGATTTGCTCAAAATAGCCAAATCAGAGATTGGTTCCAATAGAGCAAATAGAGGAAATCGTTTTTATACAGTAGTTCAGTATTGTTTAGATATAGCAGACACTTTAAAAGAGCTTTCAAGAGTAAGTAAAAAAGATGCACGTTTGGTTTTTGTTGTTGGGCATGAATCAAATGTACTTGGAGTTCCTTTTTATAATGCCGATATTATTGAAAGGATTGGTATTGAGTCTGGTTTGTATAGGAAAGTTTTAAGGCAAAAGCGCACATTTAAAAATAAGTTTGGGAAAATTATTAGGGAAGATTTGATTAACTTCTACAATTTAAAACTAGAATTAAAAATAGAATTTATAGATGCTGTAGCGAGGGAAGTTGCGATGAATGCTTTAAAAAATGGTATATCTGTAGTTTCAAGCCAAAATTATAAATCCTTAGAAAATGCTATCCGAAAAGTTCCATACCTAGAGAGAACACCAAAATTAAATTTATATCCAGATATTGAAAAATATCAAATATAGGGTTCATGCAAAGAAACCCGGTTTCTACGATAAATCATTGCTTTTAACAATAGATATCTACGAGAAACTGGGTTTCTGGGTTCCCCTGCGTAAGTCCTCAAAAAATCAATTATTTTTAAACTTAGAAAACAGTAAAAAATAAAATTATGCCTGAACTTCCCCAACCACATTATTCAAAGTTAATAGCTTGTCTAAATAATCCTCGCTTACCTGATGCTGACAGAGACGGATTAGAGGAAGCTGTCAGGAAATATCATCAATGGATAAATGAATTAAAATTAGTTGAGGGTGGCAAAGCAGATACTGTGGAAAAATTAGTAGCAGCTACAAATAAATACAAGCGTTTTATTGAACTAGATTTAATATTTGATAGCTCAGAAAATTTTCTTTATAGACAGAAAGGACAATTAAAATTAGACAATACAATTTTAGAAGAGTTTTTACCTCAACTTGTATTCCGAAGCTTGCGAGGGATAGATGAGTCTTTTGAGTTAGGTCCGAGAAATACATTTTCTGGGCTGAGTTTTTTGTCATCTTTAGGTAATCCTGGTCTAGATGGTAAACCATCTATTAGGTCTAAGGATAAAGACTTTATTTTAGGTAAAAAGCTATACTTAAAAACATCTTTATATCCAAATTTTCAAGATTACAAACTAATCGAATCTCATCTTGGTTATGTATGTGCAGAATGCAAAACAAATTTAGATAAAACGATGTTTCAAGAAGCAGTTGCCACTAGCAGAGATTTAAAAATAGCTGTTCCTGGTTCCCTCTACTTTTTAATTTCCGAATTTCTAGATATGACACCAGTTTCTATTGTATCAACTCAGCTTGACGATGTTTTAATAGTGCGTAAATCAAAGCGTCTTTCTGCTAATATTAGACAAGAACATAAAACACCGGAGGCAAGACGTATTCATAGACAAGAATATGCAGAATTTTTAGATGCTCCAAAATATTATCCTGATGTTTTTCAAAGGATGATTGATAAAATTAAACCATTGATTGATAATAGTAATCCATCTATAAATAAGGTTTTAAATCAAGGTTATTTTTAAATCAGCAAAGTAATACTAATTTTTTAAAGCTATCTACTGATTTCTATCTGCCCAACTCCCCTTACCAAGACTTAAGAATGAAGATTCATGTCATAACTTTATTAAAATGGTATAATACAAATTTAAAAAAAGAATGTTACCACTAATTAAGTGTGATTACAAAGACTTTACAGGAGATGTCTATTTGACAAAACAAAGAGAATTTCTGACCTAAAAAATGGTATTGAAACCATTCATTCTAACTCCTGACTCCGTACGGACGTTGCATGCAACGTCCCTACTGACTCCTAACAAAAATAGCCTAGCTATTTGCAGCAAATATTTATCAATTTGGTATAATGTATCGTCAACCAACTATCTCATTCGATCGCGGCACTCTTATCCTCCATCCCCCTCCCCAGGGGAAAACTTGGATAGACTACGCCACCTGGGACGACCGGGTGGAAAAATTCCGGGTTCGGGCAATAGACTATCGCCCTTTAGTTGAATCATTAAAGGCAGCAAAAATCGACTTTGTTGACAAAGCTAAAGAATTTGCACCCCTCGAACTTATTCCTAGTTTCGAGATGCCACCTTATCCCCACCAGGAAGCTGCATTAAAAGCTTGGAAACAGTCTGGTAGAAATGGAGTAGTCATTCTCCCCACTGCTTCTGGTAAAACATATTTGGCACAACTGGCAATGCAGGCAACTCCCCGCAGTACCCTGGTGGTTGTACCAACTCTGGATTTAATGCACCAATGGTATGCACATTTAAACGCCGCTTTTCCCGATGTAGAGGTGGGGTTGCTCGGAGGTGGATCTAGGGATAAAACACCAATTTTAGTAGCGACTTACGATAGTGCGACTATTCATGCGGAGGCGATCGGCAATAAATATGCTCTGTTAGTTTTCGATGAATGTCACCACTTGCCTACTGATTTTTATCGGGTCATTGCCGAATACGCGATCGCTCCTTATCGTCTCGGTCTGACGGCAACTCCTAACCGTTCCGACGGTCGTCATTCTGACCTAGATTATTTAATCGGACCTACCGTCTTCAGCAAAACTCCAGAAGAGTTAGCAGGTGCCGCTTTAGCTGACCATAAAATCGTGCAAATAATGGTCAAGCTTTCTTCACAGGAGCGGGAAGAATATAACAAATTAATGACAATTAGAAACGACTTTTTAAAACAGGCAAATATTAAATTAGGAGGGGTAAATGGTTGGAAAAATTTTGTTATATCGAGCGCTCGTTCTACTGCTGGTCGTCGAGCCATGTTAGCTCATCGTCAAGCTAAAGAAATTGCTCTTGGTACTGATGGAAAATTACGAACTTTAGGTAATTTACTTGCTCAACATTTCCCGGAACGTACCTTAATTTTCACAGCGGATAATGCTACAGTTTATAGAATTTCCCATGACTTTTTAATTCCGGCAATTACTCATCAAACTCCTGTAAAAGAACGCCATGAAGTTTTAAGTAAATTTCGGACTGGGGAATATAAAACTATTGTCGCTTCTCATGTTTTAAATGAAGGTGTTGATGTGCCAGATGCCAGGGTAGCAATTATTTTATCTGGTACAGGTAGCGAACGAGAATATATTCAAAGATTAGGTCGAGTTTTACGTCGAGGTAGCGATAAAAATAAGTTAGCAATTTTATATGAAGTTGTTACGGAAAATACTACAGAAGAGCAAACTTCTCGCAGACGTAGAGGTGGAATTAGGCGACAAAAATCTCCTAAATCTGAAGACAAAAAACAGGAAAAATCTAAAGTTCAGCCATTAGAAATTGTTAAGCCAGAACCTAATTATGGAATTAATAATCCTGCTGCTAAACTTGCAGCAGAAGCAGGAGAAAAATACGGAAATGAAAAACAAAACGATACCCAAAAATCTGTTAAATCTCAAGACCAAGAACAGGAAAAAACAGAATTTCTGAAATTAAAAAATATTCAGCCTGAACAGATTTATGAAACTAATAATCCTGCTGCTAAACCTGCAGCAGAATCAGGAGTAAAATATGGAGATGAAAAACAAAATGATGAAAATAATCCTGAAAATGTATCAGGAATAAAAACGGATGAAACAATCTCAGAAAATTCTGATGATGACATTAATCTAGAAGATTTTTTCTAAAAATAATCTTTTATACAACAAAGCCGTACAAAATTATAAATTTTCTGCTCTTTCTAACAAAGTTTTACTCATAGCTAAATCTTCCATAAGTTTTAATTTGCGTTTTTCTTGTTCAGCTACAAGTAATTTCTGTTCTTTTTTCTGATTCTGAATATCCAGACTATGACCAATAGCTACCGGAACACTACCAATCAAAAAATTGATTGGTAAACGGCCAAAGTTTCCATCTTTAATTAAGCCAGCAATACTACTAATCATGATCAAGCTAAACCAACCAAGAGAAATAATATGTTTTCTTGGACGAAATTTTGATGTAGAATTATCAGACATATTTGCCCCGCTCCAAATATTAAATAAAAATTATCTAGGTTCTTTTAGTTAGATCCTTAATCTCATCAGGAAATTCCGGAAAATAGTAGCGATCGCCTCGACAAAAATTTTAGATCGTGTCCAGTTGAGCTATCTAGACAGCATACTTAAATATTAAAAATTATCACGAAGATAAACAGAAACAAGTTATTTTTAGTTTGTTTTAATTTTTCATCAAAAAAACTTGATTTAACCAAAATTTATCCTTTTCATATTCTTGTCTTAAAACAATTATGGGAGCATACATTCGGTACATATTTTTCTGAATAATTAGTTTCTCAGGAATTTATCGCACAAAACTTAATTTTTTCAATCTTAAATAGGCTGTAAAGATGACATTTACAACAAATCAACCTGCTCAAATGACAGGTCTTAACGGCTATAAAGTTAAGCCTGTTATCACCATCGGTGAAACTATTCCTGGAACTTCAGGAAATTATACTCCTCCAGGAATTCTTGATGGTATTGGAGCTTTTGAACTTGAGGAAGATACAGTTCGAGTTTTGGTTAACCACGAGTTAAGAAGCGGTGTTGGTTATGCCTATGCTTTGGCAAATGGCACTGAACTCACAGGAGCCAGGATCAGCTATTTTGATATAGATAAGGAGACCCTAGAAGTAGTTGATGCAGGTCTTGCTTATGACACTATTATCAATCGCAATGGTGAAGTAGTAGATGACATATCTGACATAGAATTTGGAGGATTAAATCGTTTCTGTTCTTCTATCTACGTTGAAGGTAACCAGTTTGCAAGTGGTTCGGGTATCGTTGATAACATTTATTTCACAGGAGAAGAAACTTTTGGTGGAACTGAATTTGCATTAGATATTGAAAATAACACCCTTCATGCTGTTCCTTGGTTAGGAAGAGCTGGTTGGGAAAATATAACTCAGGTAGATACTGGAGATGCTGACGAAGTAGGTATATTAGTGGGAGATGACCGTGAAGCAGCTCCTCTACTTCTTTATGTAGGAGAAAAAGATACAACTGAAGGAGCAGGTTTTCTAGAACGTAACGGTTTAGCTGATGGTAGTCTCTATGTTTGGGTTCCTGATGCAGAATTAGGTGATACTGAAGGAGAAAATGATCCAGATAGCAATCCCGATCCAGCAGGGTTTAACGGAACAGGAAACAGTGAGTCAGGAACATTTGTCGAAATTGATTATTATCGCCCAGAAGAAGCAGGGACTGCAGAAGATACAGATGGCGATGGCAGTATTCAAGACGAACTAGGTTATGATGAAATGGGATTTGCTACCCAAACTCAACAAGATTTACTTGCGGAAGAAGCGGGTGCTTTCCAATTTTCTCGTCCTGAAGATGTAGCGACAAACCCTGCTGATGGTACAGAGGCAGTGTTAGCTTCTACCGGTCGGAGCGGTCGTTTTCCTGATGATATTTGGGGAATAACTTATAGTGTTGACATGGAATTTAGTGATTCAGAGATCGCTGCTGACCTAACAATTCTCTATGATGGAGATGATGCAGGTGCTGGACAATTTGCACATCCTGATTTTGGTGTGCGTAGCCCAGATAACTTAGATTGGGCAGATGATGGTTACATTTATATCAATGAAGACCGATCTACTGGAGAATTTGGTCAGACATCTGGAGAGGAAGCATCTATCTGGAAGTTAGATCCAACAACTGGGGAACTGATCCGTGTTGCTCAAATGGATCGTTCAGCAGTACCAGGAGAGCCTATTCCTCAAACTGATGGAGACCCTGATGATATAGGTGACTGGGAATCTTCAGGAATTTTGGATGTTTCAAGTTTGTTCGATCAAGAACCTGGTGAGTTATTTCTGTTTGACGTTCAAGCGCACAGTCTCAGGGATGGAGTTATAGCAGAAGAAAATTTGGTACAAGGAGGACAGTTAGCTTTTCTTCAAGAGATCCCCGAACCAATGGACATAGAAGGAAGTGATGACGACGATATGTTAGTAGGTCGTCAAGGCGATGATACTATTGCTGGTTTACAGGGTGACGATCAAATTGATGGTCGTGGGGGTGATGATATTCTCCGGGGCGATAAGAATAGTCGTTCTTCTGGTAGTTCTGTAGCTGGAGATGACACTATCAATGGTGGTACAGGCGATGACCGCATTGGTGGTAAAGGCGGTAACGACGAACTCTATGGAGATGAAGGTAACGATAGCATCTGGGGTGATGATGGCGATGACCTCATCCGAGGTGGTTTAGGTGACGACGTTCTCACTGGAGATGACTTTTCTGGTGGTCAAGGTTCTGATACATTTATCTTAGCTGTTGGTGAAGGAACTGATACTATTGTTGACTTTGAAGTTGGAACTGACTTCATCGGTTTAGCTGATGGTCTAACTTTTGCGGACTTGAGCTTTACTGGAAATAGTATTATCTCAGATGAAGAGACACTCGCTGTCCTCAATGGTATTGATACCACCACTTTAACTGAGAGTGACTTTACTTCCGTATAACTTTTAAATACTGCTTCTACAATCAATTCTTAAGGGTCAGTATTTTGAGGAATAAAGTTAATATTCCTTTCAAGTTCAATGAGTAAAAATTAAGGCAATATCTCCTCAATATTTACTGATTAACTTACCCTAAATAAATTTCGGATAAATATTTTTCTTAAATATTTATCCGATCTTTTTTCAGCTCTCTGAAATAGATGATAAACTCGCTGTCCTCAATGGGATTGATACCACTACCTTGACAGAGGCAGACTTTACATCTATTTTTTAATTGGCTTTAACCTGATTCCAAATTCCCTCCCTATTGCCAAGGGGAGCTATATTGATTTTTCTAATGATTGATTTTACTGTTGCTATTCGAGCATATAACTCAGCCGATAATTTGCCTAAAATTTTGGGCAGACTTAAAAATCAGGTGGGAATAGAAGAAATAGACTGGGAAATTGTTATAGTTGATAACAACAGCACAGATAATACAGCCAAAATAGTTGCTAATTACCAATCTAATTGGGGAGAAAAATTTCCTCTCAAATATTTTACTGAAATTCGGCAAGGATGTGGTTTTGCCAGAAGGAAAGCAATGGAAAAAGCACAAGGTTCTTTAGTAGGTTTTATTGATGATGATAATTTACCTGCACTTGACTGGGTTGCTAAAGCTTATGGTTTTGGTAAATCACATCCTAAAGCAGGTGCTTATGGAGGACAAATTCATGGGGAATTTCAAGTTGAAGCACCTCAAAATTTTCAAAAGATAGCTGTGTATTTTGCAATTATTGAAAGAGGGCAAAAAGCTTTTTGTTATAATGAGCGTAAGAAAAAAGTTTTGCCTCCAGGAGCTGGTACAGTTGTTTCTAAAAAAGCATGGTTAGAAAGTGTTCCTGAAAATTTATTCCTGACAGGAACTGCTGGAAAATCTTTGGCACTTAAAGGAGAAGATATGGAGGTTTTTGCTCATATACAAAATGCAGGATGGGAAATTTGGTACAATCCTGAAATGCATCTCTATCACATGATATCTTCTTCAAGATTGGAGCGGAATTATTTACTATCTCTTGCGCGTGGTTCAGGGTTACACAGAAATCATATTAGAATGATCAGACTTAAACCTTGGCAAAGACCTCTAGCATTTTTTGCTTATCTAGTTAATGATTCTCGGAAAGCTTTATCTTACTTGATCAAAAACTATAATTTGCTGAAAACTGATATAGTTGCTGCTTGTGAAATGACACTACTATTAAGCATTTTAGTTAGTCCATTTTATCTCTGGAAAGTGCAATTATACCAAGAGTCAGAAAGAAAACCTTTGTCGTTAGTGAATGTGAGTTCTTAAGAATGTCTGAACAGTAAATATAGCAATCCGCGCATAGGTTGTGACAAGTAAAAAAGTTGAAACTCCTACCTGTTTGTTCTCTAAAAAGCAGTAATATTTTTGCCACGAATAAAATAGGATTGCTATATACATAATTACTATCAATAAATGAAAAAAATAAAGTAATATCATGCCCGGTTAAATAGTTATAATTAGAGCAATACTACAAACAAAAAAGTCATTTACCAACTTTTGGTTTAAGGCTTACAGCGATTTTCAGGCCAATGAACCACATAAAAAAAATGATAACCTTGTAGGGACGTTGCATGCAACGTCCCTACTGTGGTCTATCCAAATGAAAACCGCTGTAAAAATACAAAATTGTTGATGAAACCGACTATTTACTTTTACATCCCTCGTAAATTATTTCCCCAAAAGTTACCTGAAAATCCCCATGAGAATTGGGCTGGATTTGGTCTAGGAATTTACGCTTGGACATTGCAAACTTATCTGCGTCTAAAAGCAGATGGTTTTCCTTGTAAATTAGTAGATTATTTACCCCAGTCTGGAATTGTTATTGTTCATCGCAATTCTCTTTATATTCATAAAGGCATTAAACCAGGAAAAAATTTACTTCTAATTTGTCTTAAGGCTGAATTAAATTTTTATCCCTATGCTCAATTTCATGTGGTACAAAATCCTGCAGAAATAACAGCTATAAATAATTATAACTACTATATACCTCACTGGACACAACCAGGATTAATTCCTCGGCATATTGAACGCGGTAATCAGTTTAAAAATATTGTTTTTTTTGGTCATAAAAATAATTTAGCTCCGGAACTTTTAAGTTTGAATTGGACAAATGAACTCAATAAACTCGATTTAAATTGGCGTCCGATTATTAATCAAAATCACTCAACGAATTATCAAAAAATTGATAATCGTTGGAATGATTATAGTCAAGCTGATGCAGTAGTTGCTATCCGCAGTTTTGGCAAACAGAATAAATATATAAATAAACCAGCAACTAAACTTTATAATGCTTGGTTAGCAGGTGTTCCCGCTATATTAGGTTATGAATCTGCATATCGTACAGAAGGAAAACCTAACTTTAATTATTTAGAAGTTAGTTCTTTGAAGGAGTTGCTTGACAGTTTAAAGAAGCTAAAATCCGATATAAACTTACGTCAGACTTTAGTCAATAATGGTCAATTACAAGTAGAAAAAATTAATCCTGCTCAAACTACTAAAAAGTGGCGTTACTTTCTCACAGAAATTGCAATTCCTGCTTTTGATGACTGGTGTTCTAAATCTAGTTTAGTTCAAAATATGATTCTCGAAACTCGTTATTTATCCTGGGCGATCGAGCGAGGAAAGTCTAAAATTATGTCTGTTGCATCAAATCTTAAACTATGAAACTATTTTACTACAAACGTCGAGATGGGTTTAGTAATTTTGGAGATGAATTAAATAATTGGTTATGGCCTCAACTCCTACCAGAATTTTTTGATGAAGATGAAACAACCACTTTTATTGGCATTGGAACTCTATTAAATCAACTTTTACCTCAACGAATTCCCCAAGCTCAACGTTTAATTATTTTTAGTACAGGTGTAGGTTATGAACAGCCATTAAAAACTTTAGATAAAAATTGGAAATTGTACTGTGTTCGAGGAAAATTATCTGCTAAAAAGTTAGGTTTATCTCCTGATTTAGCAATTACAGACGGGGCAATTTTAACGAGACGTTTATATCAACCTTCGCAGCAAAAAAATTATCGTTTTACTTTTATGCCCCATATTCATCATGCCACTTTTGCAGGAGAAATATGGCAGAATATATGTAAAAAAATCGGATTTCATTATTTAGATCCCCGCTCCTCAGTAGATGAGATTTTATCTACTATTAGCCAAACAGAAGTTTTACTAGCTGAAGCAATGCATGGCGCAATTATAGCTGATACTTTTAGGGTGCCTTGGATTCCTATTATTACAAGTCCGAGAATTTTACTGTTTAAATGGCAAGATTGGTGTTCTTCAATTGGTGTAGAATACTATCCTTATTTTCTTTCACCTTTGGTTAAATCTTATCCCCAATATGCTGGTGGAATTCGTTCCTCTCTAAATGCTTTTAGTCATTGGAAAAATAGTTTACTCCAATTTCCAAACTTCAGACAAATTTGGCAACAACAAGAACAAGTTTCTGGTACACAATTGCTGAAAATTGCTCAAACTGGACGACAACAATTGAGTTCAGATACTCAACTTGAACATTTAACAGTTCAACTGGAAGAAAAGCTTGATATTTTGAGAAAAGATTGGTGTTCTAAGTCTTAAAAAAAAGTAATATAGGAATTATTATACTGCTGAGGTACAAATTTATAGGTGTTAGGTGAAAGGGAACAGAAAAGAAGAAAAAAAACTGTACTTCAATGTGACAAATTCTAGTTCTATTGTAAACCTAATCTCCGCAAAATAGGAATAATAATATAATGACTCACACCAAGACAAAAACCACCAACACAACCCAACAAACCGAAGAAACTTATACTAGCAAAAAACTCCAATAAATTAGGCTGACTTTGATTCACAACAATAAACTCTAAAAATAACTGGGGAAATATATTTAACTGCTCCAAACTAACAAAAACTATTGCCGTTAAACCAGCAACCAACAACGCATAAACCGAACCATGCTTTCTTAAACCAAGACCCAAAGTCATAACACCAGTTGCTACCCCCACAGACAACTTACCCATAATTTCCAGAATAATTAAATCCTCTGTTGTACTGTAGACACTGGTAGCAACTTGGGAAAATTGCCAACATAACCCACCTAAAATATAACCAACCATTCCCATAACTGCAGTTCGCCAATAACGACGACGTTGACCAAAACCACCCACATCAGTTAAACCAACTCCCGTCCCCAAACCTGCCAAACCAAAAACAACTATTTCCGGACCTATAGTCAAAGGAACATCTGATACCATAAACAAAAAATTAGTAAATAAACTAGCAAAGCGATCGCCTACTCCTGACCAATAAGCAAAAATTAATCCGAATATCGCGCCAATACTTCCACCGACTCCTCCCAGTATCATTTCCCAAGTTGTATCGACACAACCTGCAAATATTTGATTAACTATTTGAGATACAGCACGAGAAAGTCTACTAATATTATTACCCAGGTTTATCGACTGAAGTTTCAAGAAATTTTTAACCCTTTTGCCAAAAGCAGATATTCCCAGAGACCTCTTTTGGTGTCGATAAATTTTAGCTAAACTGACTTGAACTTCTGCTGCTGTAGCTGGTCGTTGAGCTGAGTCTAAACTAACCATTTCATCCAGTAAGTTAGCCAAAGTCGGATTAATAGGCTTGAAATGTCGCCACTTCAGTTTACCAGTGGACGGGTCTTCCAAATCTGCCGGATATTGACCAGTTAATAAATGAATACAAGTCCGACCCAAAGCATAAAAATCTGTAAAAGGACCTATTTCACCTCCAGCAATTTGTTCTGGGGGACTATATCCAGGGGAAACTAACCTAGTTGTACTGCGTTTTGCCACAGTTCCTGTAGGTTTGATTCTATAATTATTCAATTGTTTCACTCCCCCAAAGTCAATAATTACCAGTTGACCTCTCTTTTTTCTTCGATGATGGGAAAAAGTTGGGGAAAATTTTGCCAGGGAGGAAACTTCCACTCCTCGCAACATTAAATTAGATGGTTTAATATCCCTGTGGATAATTTTTCGGCGGTGCAGTTCCCATAAAATTTCCATAGCTTGGGAAAGCCAGTCGATGATATAAATATCGGGACATCCTTGGGGATATTGTTCGATAATTTCCTCTAGGGTACAACCATCAATTTTTTCCATGACCAAACATGGCAATAACCCTTGGCCAGAATTGCCAACTTCTGACTGACTATTTCGCTTGCGGAGGTGAAAATAGTTTTCTGGTTCGACTTTAGGAATTCCAGAATGGCCTAAACTAGCTAATACCCAAGCTTCCTGGTCAAATAGTTCCAGAGCTTTAGGGGAAGTTTCTACTAATACTTTAAGAATACGTTCAGTTTGAGTTTTTTGGTCCCAAACAATATATATTTTGGCAAATCCACCTGTACTTATTTTTTTTAGGGGAATGTAGCGATCGTTTAGTAGGAGTGGGGTTCCACAACTTTGACAGAACTTATTGCCCCATGCCTGGATTGGATTTGGACAATGGGGGTTTATACAATGGACTTTCGATAATAGGGACTGATGCACAGTCATCTACATTAAAGTATGGGTTAAGGACAATGAGAAAATTACCTATTATTTTCACATTTCCTCACAACATTTATCAGGGATAAAGATTACCTGTACAAAATTAATATAGCGTTTAATTAGAGCATAGGAAGAAGGGAGCCGTCTTATGACTCTTTCTTAAATAGAAATGGTATTTAGTAACTTCTGTTATGAATGAAGGTGATTTTTGTCAGCTTGCATTCCAAGCATAGCACTAATTTTGAGAATTGGTATTACAAAAATTAATTTGATGGTAAAGATTTGTATTAATTGTTACCATTTTCCCAAATATTGAGTAGACTAACTATATAAGTAAAAATACGGGTGTGCGGACAAGAGTTGAATAACTAGGAATCACAGCAGTTGTGGCCTTAGGATGATAGTGACACTGTAGTATTAAATGGGAAAGTTAACGATGCCATCTTGGGGCATCTTTCCGATAAATAGCTGGCTAAATTATAAAAGATAAATTTATCGATACCCAGAGATTGGGTTTGTCATTGAGGTGACGCCACCGAATGTAACAGGAATTTTTATAACTTTTTATCTTGAAATCAGGGAGGAAGTTATGTCTGACGAGTTTTTTAATTTGAACGATGTTGGGCAAACATCTACCAATCTTATGCTACCCTTCGTCGCGGAGACAGGAGAAACTCAGGAGTTAAGGTTTGCCAGTGGTAGCGCAGACGCAGACATTCTTAGGACAGAGAAAGTACCGATATTAACTCTTGAAGATAGCATAGAAGATAGCATAAATATTGCCATTGCCCAAGAACCTGCCGAGTTTTTGCAGGCTGTCGAGACTGAAGAAACCGTGGGGGTTTCTGTTGGTACAGCAGACCCCTTGACTGGTGAGGAGGAAAATCTAGCTGAAAATGCAGTTACAATTCCCGAAGAGGATGAGGTAGAGCAAGTTCCCGAAGAGCCTGACATTTTGCCCCAGGAAGTTCCCCTTAGTGAAGATACTGATATTTTGACCAACGATGATCTCGATGATGCCGATGATTCTGAAGTAGAGCAAGAGACTGAAGAGGAAGCGCCTGTAGAGGAAGCGGCTGCAGAGCAAGAGACTGAAGAGGAAGCGCCTGTAGAGGAAGCGGCTGCAGAGCAAGAG
>NZ_JBNHEQ010000291.1:0-1673 GCF_050016015.1 Dapis hubbardiae BLCC-M172 | reverse complement strand
TTCTTTGGTTGAGAATGGGACTGCAAAGGATACTTTTGGGTTGTTGTTCGAGCAAGTATAGATCGGCACTGAAGTTGTTGTTCTGTTCGAGGTTGTTGAGTAGCAGTGTCTTTTGAGTTCGTTTCACAGTATTGATGATGCTGCGAGGTATGGTATCGGTTTGATCTAGGGAAATAATGCTTATATCACAACTTTTGTTATTGCATTGAGCAACAATTTCCCAATCATCAGGCTTATTTAACAATAAAACTCCTTTGTTAGCCCCCGCATTCTCAATTAAAATCTGCATTAACTTAGACAGCAACGCATCAAGTTCGATTTCTTCCGATATAATTCTGGAGGCTTTGATAGCAGAGGTATGGTCTAGGAAAAGAGTTGTGCTAGTGACTGTATCTGAGGCTTGACTAGAGATGAAATTGTTATAGGAATTACCAGTTTCTCTTGTTTCCAAGATGGCGGTGAGAAGTTGAGAATATTTTGTTTCGAGCTGGTTGGTTTTTGCTTTTGCCCCCCAACGGGCGTAGCAATAGTAAGCTTCAATCATATAGTCGGCAGCAACTCTGTTTTTGCCCCACTCAAGGTAAAATTTGGCTGCTAGTTCGTTAGCTAGTGCTTCTTCTTGGATGTATTCATTTTCTTTTGCTCCTGCTATAGCCTGCTCGTAAAGTTCTATTGCTTCTGCTTTTTGTCCTTTAACTCGGCAAATTTCTGCTGCTACCAAATCTACCTTATGTTGATAATTCATGGGAGCATAATTCGCCCAATGCTGTTGCAGTTTTGCTTGGTTGGCTTCTACCTGTGCAAATATTTCTGATGTTTCCCCAGACTTTAAACTCAAAGCCGCTAAAGCCGTCAAAGAATCATAGAAATAAAACACTGGTTCACCAATGAGTCCGACACCTGCCACTAAATATTTTCTGACTTCAATTGCCTGGTTTTGAGCTGATTCAATTTCTTCAAATAAATAGTCAAGCATCAGCTTATATATATAGAAGAAATACAACGCAGCAAATTGACGCGCTTTTAGCAATTCTAGAGACTCAACTTCTTGGAAAGCCTCTCCAGACAAGATAGTTGGATTTTCTGCAACTCCCAGCAAATTCAACATACATTGCCAATGGATGCGACACCTACTAGCTGTGGTTAATAGATTCAATTGCACTAGAGCATGGCAGTAAGTACGAGTTTCCGGCTCCAATATCACAAGAGGCTTACCGCACCAAAAAGAATTGTAGCAAATGGTTTGAGCATTATATCCCGCATCTTCTACCTTTCCCACTTCTAGCCCGACTCCATAACCCTCTTTCAGCACTGGTAGTGTTGTGTTGATGTGAATTATCATTAGACATCTCCGGGAAAGGGGGGGGGTAGATAGAAATATAGCGGTTTTCACTTCATGACTTGCATTACTTCTTCCTTCTTCCTTTAAACTCAAATCTCTGTACTCTAAAAAACATGAAAACTGCTATAATTGATTTGATTTTTGATTGTCGGAAATGTCTATTTGTTTGTAGTAGAGCTTTATATCAAATCCGCTTAATTTGGAATATCTATGATAAATTCAGTACCTTTTTCCAGTTGAGAAATATACAGTAATTTTCCTCCATGTTGCTCGGTGACTATTTGGTAACTAATAGACAACCCCAGTCCTGTTCCTTGACCAACTGGTTTGG
>NZ_JBNHEQ010000290.1:0-1274 GCF_050016015.1 Dapis hubbardiae BLCC-M172 | reverse complement strand
TGGAATGGATGGAGTAATAGGCTATGGGATTCAAAGCCCACAAAATCAAACCTTATGGAAAACCTAACTTAGCTAATGCTAGTCAAACATCTAACCCTAAAACTCCAGAAGAAAAAGTTCAAGCTTTAGCTGATTTACTTGAAACTAGACTTAAAGGAGAGATTGTTCAGCAGTATGCAGAGCGTGGATTGATGGTTTCTGATATGAAGTACGCCCTTGGTACAGATGGAGAAAGTTTAGCAGCTTACGATAAGCAATTAGAAAATAATTTTCAAGGCATGGCTCCCAAGGGAAAAAACCAGCAACCTGTTGATAAGGAAACCGCGCCAAAACTTAAAAAAATATCTACTGAAAGAGCTGTAGAGGTCAATGTTCCTGGTGCTGGTGGTGCTGGTGGCGTTGGTAAAAATAAGAAAAAATAAAATTTACTATGGTTTTTATTTCAGATACAACTTTAAGTACAGCAATTACTGGAAATTCTCAAGTAGATTTAAGATGGTTTTCTAAAGCTGCTAGCCCGGTTGTTGATTGGATGAAAAAGCCAATTGCTAGTGCTGGTAATTTTGCTAGTAGAGTAGTGCAAGGTGGTAAAGCAGTTGTTGAAAGCATTGCCAATGGTACATTTGGTAAAATATTTAATCAGTGGGCAAAAGATGATCCAGTTGCTGCTACTGCGGGAACTATTGCTGCTGGTTTAGCTGGTGGTGGCTTACTTTTAACTGGTGGTGCAGTTGTTGGTTGGGTAACTGGGGGAATTAGTGCTGCTGTGGGGACTTTAGGGTTGGGGGGAACCCTAGTTGCTGGTTCAACTCTTGGGGGGTTGGCAACTGGCATCTTAACTGTGGCCGAGCAACTTTACAGCTTTAACCTGCAAGTTTCAGATGATACTTTGCTCAAAGAAATTCAGACTGCCATAGACAACCTCTATGAACCAGCCGGGAATTTTATTGGTAGACAAATTGCAACTATAGCCGTCGGGGGGTTGGCTAGTCCTCCTAAAGTTCGGATTAATATTCGGACTATGGCTTTAGTCTGGCAACTTAAACCGGAGTTAAGGCAAGAGCTTTTACAGAATGTTTCTAATTTTGCTTATCAAGGCATCCAAACCGGGCTACAAATAGGCATCAAATACGCACTTTTGCACGGTCGCCGAGCTATCAAAAAACTCTGGAAACAAGCACCTGACGCGGTTAAGAACTTAGTACCTGGACTTGATAAAGCGATCGCTACTTGGGGAGATAAAGGTAAGGAGCCTTGGAGTATAGAGGATGGAG
>NZ_JBNHEQ010000289.1:167-20640 GCF_050016015.1 Dapis hubbardiae BLCC-M172 | reverse complement strand
AGTTTTTTTCACAAATAATTACCTTTCTAAATTCTCTTACCTTCTGACTCGTGATTTGAGGAATAGTCTTTAAACATTTATCGCAATACTAAGTAGGTTGTCAAATTTTATCCTAGGGGTTTGGTTTTCCAATTCCATTTTGAGGAGGGTTTGGAGACCAAACCCCTACAGTTTTTTTCACAAATAATTACCTTTCTAAATTCTCTTTCCTCCTTCTTCCTTCTTCCTTCTTCCTTTCAACTAACAAATTTTCCTTGAGCAACCATCACAACATTTCCACCTACAAATACTTCTATTTCCTCTGTTTTTTTCTCAGCTTGTAACAATAATAAAGATGGTCGATTAATTTCATATCCTTGTTCTACTCTAATATCAATTTTGCTCTGATTAAAATAATTATACTCAGCCAAATATCCTGCTAAACAACCATTAGCACTGCCTGTAGCCGGGTCTTCAGTAATTCCTAAATAGGGCGCAAACATTCTTACGCTTAAATCATCAATATCTTTGTATGTCTCTGGGCAAAATATCAAAATTTCTGTTGCCTTTGCTGTTTGAATAAACTGATAATATTTATCCAAATTCACCTTAGCTTTTTTCAAAGCTGCCAAAGTTTTCAAAGGCACAATTATAAAAGCTATCCCCGTCGAAACTTCCTGAATAGGAAATTTTGTATCAATATCAGTTACCTCTAAATTTAATACTTCTGCTAAAGATTCAACTTGATGTTTTGCAGCAAAAGTTGGTACATTCTGACGCATCCATAAAACATTATCTTTCCAACTCACAGGAATTTGTCCTACTGCCAAATTTAAAACTACTTTTTCCACCAAACTTTGAATAATTTCTCGCTGAATAATGTAGGCAGTTCCTAATGTTGGGTGCCCCGCAAAAGGCAATTCTTGAGCTGGAGTAAATATTCGCACATCATAACCACAATTTCGTTGTTCAGAAGAGAGAATAAAAGTAGTTTCTGAATAATTTATCTCTCTGGCAATTTGCAACATTTCCTCATCAGAAAGATTAGCTACTTCAGAACCACTAAATACAGCTAATTGATTACCAGTATATTTAGTTTCAGCAAATACATCGACAATGTAAAAATTCATCATATTTTTTTTACGGAATAGGGAGTAGGGGAGTAGGGGAGTAGGGGAGTAAGGGAGTAGGGAGTAGGGAGTAGGGGAGTAGGTAGGGACGTTTTCAGCTAAGAGCTGACATTAAACGCTGCGCGACATGGAAAGCGGAGCATTCCGGAACGGAAAACGCATTTTTGCCTGTGCAACGTCCCTACAGGAGTAATTTTTTTACCCAACTTTGGTCAGAAATGCTAACTTTTTGATTTTTCGGGAACGGTGCATCAAGAGCTGAAAACCAAGGTATTTCAGACCTAAAAATGCACCTTATTTCTTGTAAATGCTTTTATATTTAATCACCAGAGGAATAATTAATGAAACTTGATATAAAATAAAACCCGATTATACAATATATAATATATATATTGATAATTTATCTATACTTCAATCTCCCCTACTCCCCTACCCCCCTACTCCCCTACTCCCTTACTCCCCTACTCCCCTACTCCCCTACTCCCCTACTCCCTTCTTTCATTGGCAACTCCAAAATAAACTCTGAACCTTTACCTAAAGTTGACTCACACCAAAGCTTACCACTATGATTTATTACCATAATTTTATAAGCAATAGATAATCCTAAACCTGTACCTTTACCTACAGCTTTAGTTGTGAAAAGCTTATCAAAAATTTTTGCCTTAACTTCTTCTGACATTCCCACACCGTTATCTTTAATTCTAATTATTAATCCTGTTTTTTCCTCATTTATTCCACTATAAATTATAATCTGAGGCTGGAATTTAAACATAGCACATCCTGTTTTTTTAACTAACTCATCTATAGCATCAATAGCATTAGAAATCAGATTCATAAATACCTGGGCTAATTGTCCGGGAAGACATTTAATCTCAGGCACATCTCCATATTTTTTTACTACTTCAATGGCTGAACGATAGCTGTTTGCTTTAAGACGATGATTCAGAATTAATAGTGTACTATCAATATCGTTATGAACGACAGAACTAACTTTTTGATCGTTATTTAATTCACTCCGAGAAAATGTGCGTAAAGATGTACTTAGAAATTTAATCCTTTCGGAACCTGCCTTCATTGAACTAATAAGATTCGGCAAATCTTGAATCAAAAAATCTAAATCAACATCTTCAGCATTTTCAATAATTTCTTCAGCAGGATTAGGATAATATTTTTGATAAAGAAATAGGGAATGGAGAATATCTCTAATGTAGTTTTCTAGATGCTGAGAATTATTAGAAATTGCACCAATAGGATTATTTAATTCATGGGCTATTCCTGCCATTAATTCTCCCAGTGCTGACATTTTTTCTTTTTGAATCAGTTGTGCTTGAGATTCTTTTAACTCTTCTAAAGCTTGAGTAAGTTCATTAGTTTTTTTCGCTACTTCTTTTTCTAGATTCTTTCTTAACTGTTGTAAATTTATGTGAGTTTTTATTCTGGCAAGAACTTCAATTGCTTGAAATGGTTTAGTAATATAATCTACGGCTCCCAAACTAAAACCTTTAACTATACTTTCACTGTCTGAAAGAGCAGTCATAAAAATTATGGGAATATCTTTAGTTTCAGGATTTTCCTTTAACCTTTTACAAGTTTCAAACCCATCAATACCAGGCATTTGTATATCTAATAATATTAAATCTGGCAAGTCATAAGAAATTTGCTTTAAGGCTCGTTCGCCACTAATTGCTGTACTAACTTCATATCCTTGATCCGTTAAAGTTTGAACCATTAATTTCAGATTAGCTGGAGTATCATCTATCACTAAAATATATTCTGAATTGGATAAACTCGACATTAATTTACTCCTTTTTATCTAAAAAATCCATTAGAAAATCTTCTATTTTATCAGCTTGAAAATCATCTGCCCACTGCAAAATTGGTTTAGTAAAAGGAATATATTTTGGTTCTAGTTGCTGAATTTTTTCGGCTGTTTCTGTCAATTTTTTCAGGCTCCCCCTTCTTGCTAAGTCGAGTAATATTTCTAACTCCTCCTGTGGCGGAAATACAATTTGAGAATTATCAGTAGCTGCATCTGAAACTGATGATTGGGAAATTATTTGCATATTTTCAAGATTTTCTGTTTGAAGATATTTCCATTCAATTTCTAAATGTCGTTCTATCATTTTAAACAGTTCTTCTGCATTCACAGGTTTAGGTAGAAAATCATCTCCGCCAGCATCAAGACTGTATTGGCGATCTATATTCGATACAGAAGCTGAAGAGATAATCACCTTTAAATGCTTTAGTTCATCAGATTCGCGCAATTCCCTGACCATCTTAAAACCATCCATCAGTGGCATATATAAATCTGTAATAGTTAAATCTGGCTGAAGTTTCCCTATTTTTGCTAATCCCTCAGCACCATTTTCTGCTTCCGCAGTAATAAAACCAATAGGTTGAAGCAAATTAATCAGTACGGAGCGATTTTCCCAGCGATCGTCAATAACCAGAATAGTTTTTTCTCCTCCTTCGTAACCAATAATTTTTTGTCCCTCTACATGAGAAACTGATTGTACCCAGTTACGACTCAGAGGAAATTTAACTGCAAAGGAAAATGTACTGCCAACATCCAACTGACTTTCTACTTTAATCTTTGAACCCATCAGTTTAACTATTTTACTACTAATAGCTAACCCTAATCCTGTTCCTTGAGATTGCTTAACTTGGTCTCCTACTTGTTCAAAGGGATTGAAGATATTATCAATCTTATTTTCTGGAATACCAACCCCCGTATCTTGAATTTGAAATTTAATTGTTGTAGATAGATGTGAGTCAGTAGTAGATATTGTCTGCTGGTTGCTATCAGATAATTCTGTACTCTGACTCGAATTATCCATATTCACTTGAAAAACAACTTTACCTGTATCTGTAAATTTGACTGCATTACCTAATAAATTAATTAAAACTTGGCGCAAGCGTTTTTCGTCTGCAATTATACCTTGGGGTAAATTGGGATCTGATTGATAAATTAACTGAATTCCTTTTTGATCTGCTTTGATCCGAATAATTTCTACAACTCCTTGCAAGAAAGAAGGAAAATGAAAATCGTATGGTTGCAGATCGAGTTTCCGAGCTTCAATTTTAGAGATATCCAGAATATCATTGATCAGAGTTAACAAGTGGTTACCACATTGATGAATAATTTCAATACCGCTACGTTCTTTTTCGCCCCAATAATGAGAACGATGCAGAATTTGAGTATAACCGAGAATGCCATTGAGAGGAGTGCGTAACTCATGACTCATATTAGCAAGGAACTCACTTTTCGCTTGGTTAGCAATTTCAGCAGCTTCTTTTGTCTTTTTGAGTTGCTTTTGCTCAAATGACTGTACCTTTAGCAAAACTATAATCATTGTCACAGTTAAACCGATGACTACCAATGCCATCAGATTTAATGCTCTTAGTTGCGATTCAATATTTGCTCTAGGAATGATTAACCCAAGAGACCAGTCTGCTTCTTTAATGGGGATATAGGCAATATAGAACTTTTGCCGATCTATTTCTACTAATTCCATTCCCCTTTCCTTGGCAACCATTTTTATGGCAATATTCTGCTGGTTAAGGTTTTCGGATGACAAAAAATTTGAAATTTGGTTTTTGGTATTGGTGCTGATATCTTGCTGAGGCGTAAATATTGTCTTTCCCTGAGAATTAAGAGCAAAAGCATAACTGTTAGGTCCATATTCCAAACCATTCACTACTTCTCTCATCCGGTCTACTGGAATAGCACCTGCCATAATTCCGATTGGATCTTTGATATTAGGAGAATCTGACCAAACAGGAGCAACAACAAAAACCATTAGGGTATTTAGGGTACGAGAATTGACCGGATCGGAAAGATTGACTTTTCCAGCTATTGCTAGTTTAATATGCTTGCGGTCTTTGATATTAGCTTTGGCTTTACCTACTTTACTGGTATAGTAGGAACCGTCAGGATTAATCATCGCAAAAAATAAAAAATCCTCAGATTCCAATTGTTTAGATTTTAAGAAAGGTGCAACTATTGACCAGTTCATAGTTCGGAAAGTTGGGGTATTAGCAGTAGTGCGTGTTTCAACTTTTCTACTAGCCAACCATTGATCGATTTCATCTACTCCTAATTGTACTTCCAACAAAGCATTTTCTTTCAAATTATCTAGAATCAAATTTCGTACAACTTTATAACTATAAAAAGCAGAAATACTGACTAATAAAGTTGTACTGCCGACCAAGAAACGTAACATAAAGTTGCGACTTGATTTCTCATCTTTTAGGTTATTTTGCCACCAAATTTTTATCCTTTGCCAAATCTTAATTTGTGGTAGTTGCTCAATTATAGTCATAGCTGTTTCATGATTTTTTATTAAAAAAAATTATTTCATCATTTTTTTTAAGTATTTCTTGCCAAGTAAAATCAGTATTTATGATGATTAATGATATTAAATTAGTGAGCGTTGTAGTGATATAACTTATAGCAATTATCAATTTATTAATAAATTGATAATTGCTATAAGTGGATATATAAAATAAAAAACAAAACACATCAGAGAAGGAACGGCTAATTTGGGAATATGCAATAGACAATTATTACCGAAAAATAAAGGTTTAAAGCCTCTCCTTGAAAGGAGAAACAAGAAAAAATTTTCCTTTTATTCAATCCTCTTCCTTTTAGGGGGAGGTAATTATCAATTATCCATTATCAATTATCCATTATTGAACATAGGAAACCTGTTTCTTAGTCTTATATTTATCTATGCTGACTTACTTAACACCCCAAAATACATATTATCATAGACAAAATAAATTGCTTTCAAACTCTGAAAAGAGTAGTATAAATATTAACACCTAAAGAAAATATAAACACACAATGATGAACAGCTCATTTTTAAATCGTCTCCATAGTCCAGAACGACCAGTCATAGTCTTTGATGGGGCAATGGGTACTAACCTACAAGTCCAAGAATTAACGGCTGAAGATTTCGGCGGTGCAGAATATGAAGGTTGTAATGAATACTTGGTCCACACTAAACCAGAAGCAGTAGCCAAAGTCCACCGAGACTTTCTCGCAGCAGGTGCAGATGTGATAGAAACTGATACATTTGGTGGGACAAAAATTGTCTTAGCAGAATACGATTTATCAGACAAAGCTTATTATCTAAATAAAACAGCAGCCGAATTAGCAAAGTCTGTCACTGCTGAATTTTCTACCCCCGAAAAGCCTCGATTTGTTGCCGGGTCAATGGGGCCAGGAACTAAATTACCTACCCTCGGACATATTGATTTTGACACCTTAAAAGATGGTTTTGCGGAACAAGCAGAAGGTCTTTGGGATGGGGGAGTAGATTTATTTCTGGTGGAAACTTGTCAGGATGTTTTGCAAATAAAAGCTGCTTTAAATGGTATAGAAGAAACCTTTGCGAAAAAAGGCGAACGTCGCCCCATCATGGTGTCAATAACTATGGAATCTTTTGGCACTATGTTAGTCGGTTCAGAAATTAATGCTGCTGTGACAATTTTAGAACCTTATTCTATTGATATTTTAGGATTAAATTGTGCCACTGGTCCTGATTTAATGAAGGAACATATTCGTTATTTGTCAGAAAATTCTCCTTTTGTTATTTCTTGTATTCCTAATGCTGGTTTGCCAGAAAATATCGGCGGACAAGCTCACTACAAATTAACTCCAATAGAGTTAAAAATGGCATTAATGCACTTCGTTGAAGACCTGGGAGTACAGGTTATCGGCGGTTGTTGCGGTACTCGTCCAGACCATATTAAAGCATTATCTGAAATTACTGAAACTCTCCAACCAAAAGAACGAGAATATAACTATATTCCATCAGCAGCTTCTATCTATTCTTCCGAAACTTACGAACAAGATAACTCATTCTTAATTGTTGGGGAAAGATTGAATGCTAGTGGTTCTAAAAAATGTCGAACTTTACTCAATAATGAAGACTGGGATGGCTTAGTTGCCTTAGCAAAATCTCAGGTAAAAGAAGGGGCACATATTCTTGATGTTAACGTTGATTATGTGGGGCGCGATGGGGTTAAAGATATGCACGAATTAGCATCTCGTTTAGTCACAAATGTTAATTTGCCTCTGATGTTAGACTCGACTGAATGGGAAAAAATGGAGGCTGGTTTAAAAGTTGCTGGCGGTAAATGTTTGCTCAATTCTACTAACTATGAAGATGGAGAACCTCGTTTTTTTAAAGTATTAGAATTGGCGAAAAAATATGGTGCTGGTGTGGTAGTTGGAACCATCGATGAGGATGGCATGGCTCGGACGGCCGATAAAAAATTTGAAATAGCTAAACGAGCTTATGATGCAGCAATAGAGTATGGCATTCCTGCCCATGAATTGTTCTTTGATACTTTAGCTTTGCCAGTTTCTACAGGTATTGAAGAGGATAGGGAAAATGGAAAAGCCACAATTGAATCTATTAAAAGGATTCGAGAAGAATTACCAGGTTGTCATATAATGCTTGGGGTTTCTAACATTTCGTTCGGTTTAAATCCCGCAGCAAGACAAGTGTTGAACTCGGTATTTTTGCATGAAGCAATGGCAGTAGGTTTGGATGGTTCTATTGTTAGTGCCAGTAAGATTTTACCCATGTCAAAAATTGAACCAGAACATCAAGAAGTCTGTCGGAAACTAATATATGACCAACGAGAATTTGATGGGGATATTTGTACTTACGATCCTCTGGCTGAGTTAACAACAATGTTCCAGGGTAAAACAACTAAAAAAGACCGTTCTGCTACACAAAATTTACCAATTGAAGAACGTTTAAAACAACATATTATTGATGGGGAACGTATCGGTTTAGAGGATGCTTTGGCAATAGCTTTAGAAAAATATCCGCCACTAGATATTATCAACGTCTATTTATTAGACGGCATGAAAGTAGTGGGAGAATTATTCGGTTCTGGGCAAATGCAATTACCATTTGTATTGCAGTCTGCTCAAACTATGAAAGCAGCAGTTGCTTATCTACAACCTTTCATGGAAGCAGAGGAGGCTGGTGAGGATAATTCTAAGGGAACTTTCCTTATTGCTACTGTTAAAGGAGACGTTCACGATATTGGTAAAAATCTCGTGGATATCATTCTTTCCAACAACGGTTATCGGGTAATTAATTTAGGAATTAAACAACCAGTCGATAATATTATTGCTGCCTACCGCGAACATAATGCTGACTGTATCGCCATGAGTGGTTTATTGGTGAAGTCAACGGCATTTATGAAAGATAACTTGGAAACATTTAACGAAGAAGGTATTACCGTACCCGTGATTTTAGGTGGTGCTGCTTTAACTCCGAAATTCGTCCATCAAGATTGCCAAAACACCTACAAAGGTAAAGTAGTTTATGGTAAAGATGCTTTTTCCGACTTGAATTTCATGGATAAGTTGATGCCAGCAAAATCAGAAAATCAGTGGGATGACATTAAAGGATTTTTAGGTGAGTTTGCCGAAGAAAACGGTAACGGTAATGGTAATGGTAATGGTAATGGTAATGGTAAAGCTGCTACTGCTAAGTCTGAAGAAAAAGAGGAAACTAAACCTGCTGAACCAGTTGTGATAGATACTCGGCGTTCTGATGATGTAGCAGTAGATATCCCTCGCCCGACTCCTCCATTCTGGGGAACCAAGTTATTACAACCAGAAGATATGCCATTTGAGGACTTATTCTGGTATTTAGACTTGCAAGCGTTGATGGCAGGGCAATGGCAATTCCGCAAACCCCAAGGACAACCACGGGAAGAGTATGATGCCTTTTTAGCAGAGAAAGTTTATCCGATTCTGGAAAATTGGAAATCACGGGTAATTGAAGAGAAGTTGCTGTATCCCCAAGCAATTTATGGTTATTTCCCTTGTCAAGCAGAAGGAAATACACTTTTCATTTATGACTCAGAGGAAGTGACTCAGACTGGTAAAGCGACAACAGTTGTCAACAGTTTTGAGTTTCCACGGCAAAAGTCAGGACGACGGTTATGTATTGCAGACTTCTTTGCTCCCAAGGATTCCGGAATTATTGATGTGTTCCCGATGCACGCTGTAACAGTAGGAGAAATAGCGACTGAATTTGCACAGAAGTTGTTTGCTGCCGATGAATATACAGAGTATTTGTATTTCCACGGTATGGCGGTGCAAACTGCGGAAGCGATGGCAGAATGGTTACACGCTCGTATTCGCCGGGAGTTAGGTTTCGGTGCAGAGGATGCGGATAATATTAAGGATATTCTGAAACAGCGTTATCAAGGTTCCCGTTATAGTTTCGGTTATCCCGCTTGCCCGAATATGCAGGATCAGTATAAACAGTTAGATTTGTTGGATGTGAAAAGGATTGATATGTATATGGATGAAAGCGAGCAGCTTTATCCTGAGCAGTCTACGACAGCGATTATTACTTATCATCCTGTGGCGAAATATTTTAGTGCGTAATTAGGAGGAGTCAGGAGACAGGAGGGAAGAGGAGGAAGGAGTGGGGTGCTTATCCCCCGCTACAAGAAACCCGGTTTCTTCAAGAAACCGGGTTTATGAGTTCGCGATCGCCACTCAAAGACAGTATGGATATAGATAATAGTGATGAATAACTGGTGAATAAATCATGTAGGGGCGGGTTTCAAACCGGGATTATTGGGATAACACATTAATTAGGTAAACTCGCCCCCAAACCTCACGGCATGGGGGGCGGGTTTAGATGAATAACTGAATTGCGTACAAAAGCTTCTGGTGAAACCCGCCCCTACAAATTCGGTGACGTTAATTTCAACCTGACTCCTTCTGACTAAACTTCTTGGCTTTTACCCTTTCTATTTTTCTATAAGTAGGGGATTTTACAGCCCTTTTCAAATTGATCACCTCACGTCACAACTAAAAACCAGTAGAGACGTTCCATGAAACCTCCCTACTATGGTCTACCAAAATCAAAATCACTGTAATATTATTTTAAGTTGAGATTTGATCATCTCAGGAAGAAATCATCCTCACTGATAGATGCAATATTACTCAGATTAGCAAATTCACCACCACTGCCAAATTCGGCTTCTATACCATTAACATTGTAGAATAATTTACCATTGTTGCTGTTGTAAACAATGAATGCTGCTGAGGTTTCTGCCTCTGCATCACTGGTAACTATGGCAAATTCAGCATTGACACTGAAACCTGTTCCTGAATCACTGGTAATAGCAGTAAATGTACTTTTATCTAGCAGAATTATATCTCTTCCAGGAGCAAAGTCGGTGATGGTATCTACTCCCACATCTTCTGGAGTAAATTCTTGATTGGTATTGAAAATAAAGCGGTCAATACTTGCTCCACCAGTGAGAGTGTCGTCGCCTACACCACCATTAAAGCGATCGCGCCCCTGACCACCAATAAGAGAGTCATCACCATTACCGCCAAAGAGGCGATCGTTGCCAATACGACCTTGGAGGGTATCATTGCCGTCTTTTCCATAGAGAGAGTCGCTACCTCGACTACCGATAATTTGGTCATCACCACCACGACCATCTATAGTGTCATTGCCTGCCAAACCTGTCATGGTATTATTTTCATTTGTGCCATTGAGGAATTCGCTTTCAGAAGTGCCAGTAATTTGTGAAGTTTGCACTTCCACTGCACCAATATCAACTGCCCTACCTACAAATCTTTGTTCTCCTCGTTGGTCTGTATTAAGGTTGTTAGGGTTACTACCTGCATCAATGGCGGGACTATTGGAGAGAGGTAAATGGGTTAAGGTAGGACCTCCATTGTCAGCCAGGTCTCCAAGTAGAGGGTCAGTTATACCTATTTGGTCGTTGTTAGCATTAAAGTCATTGATGGCGTTACCTGTACCTATAAGATTATTGTCGCCACTGATAAGAGTATTGTTACTTTCTACAGAGTCAACGTCACTGTTGATATTACCAGAGATAATGCTAGAGGTTACAGTGGTATTGGCGTCAAAGGTGAAGAAGGTGTAGTTAGTGTTATCATAAAGTTCTGCTGCTTTTTGGAGAATACCACTTCCTAAGTTGGAAGGAGCTTCATTATTAGTAATGGTACTGTTGCTAATGCTAGCTACACCAAGGTTGCCGATACCGCCACCACCACCGTTAGAAGCTGAATTGCCACTAATAGTGCTGTTGTTAATAATAGCTGTAGCACCTAAGTTGTAGATACCTCCACCATAAAAGAATGTTGAGTTACCACTAATAGTGCTATTGCTAATACTAGCTGTACCATCTGAGTTTCTGATACCACCACCACGAGTAGCAGTATTATCACTAATAGTGCTGTCACTTATATTAGCTGTACCTAAGTTGTTAATACCACCACCAAGGCGTTCTGCTGAATTATTGCTAATAGTGCTGTTGGTTATATTGATTGTATTTGAGTTGTAGATACCACCTCCTGTATCTGCTGAATTATTGCTAATAGTGCTATTGCTAATATTAGCTATACCTGAGTCGCTTTCAAAACCACCTGAGTAGTTGCCTATACCACCACCGTTAGACGCTGAATTACCACTAATAGTGCTGTTGGTGATACTAATTGTGCCTAAAAAGTTTGAGGCTCCTCCGCCCACACCTGCTGAATTATCACTAATACTGCTGTCGCTGATGTTAGCTGTACCTGAGTTTTGGATGCCTCCACCGTCAAAATCTGCCGAATTGCCACTAATATTACTGTTACTAATAGTAACGATGCCATAGCGGTTTAAAATGCCTCCACCAGCAGTATTACTAAAATTACCACTAATAGTGCTGTCGCTGATATTAGCTGTACCTGTGTTGTAGATCCCTCCGCCATAAAATGCTGAGTTGTCGCTAACAGTGCTGTTGGTGATATTAGCTGTACCTGTATTATGGATACCTCCACCACCATCACTCAAAAAATCTTCTAAGTTTCCACTTACAGTGCTGTTGTTCATAGTAAGTGAACCTGAGTTGGAAATTCCTCCACCAGAACCATTAGTTACAAACCCACCAGTTACCTCAACATTTTCCAACTGTAGAGCAGCATCTGACAAAACATGAAACACCCGATCGCCTATTCCAGTTTCACCCCCCGCATCAACAACAGCTTTTTCCTCTCCTTGTGAAATAACTGTGATTTCTCCACCACCACCAACAATATCTAAATCTCCGGTAACAGCAGCATCTTCGTCACTCCCTGAGATAGTCAAATTATATGTTGATCCTGCTGTCAGTTGAATAATATCATCTTCCGGGGTACTGTTAGCCTGAATAATTCCTTCCCGCAAAGAAGTAACATCATCACTATCATCCACTACATCATTAGTAGTATCCACCACAATATTTGCCAACACCCCGGCATAACTTGTCCTAACTTCCGGTGTAAATGCCAACGCTGACTTAAGTTGACCAAATATTACTTCTAAATTCCAGTTACCACCTCTACTAACATTTCCAGTCAGTGTTTCCGAAGCAGCAATATTTGCTCCTGTGAGTTGATGCAGTTGTCGGACAAATTCTTTACCTTCCTTACCATTTGCTACCTGACAACCATAAATCAATATTTCCGCCTCAGCAGACAAACATTTGCCCCACTGCTGAATACTTTTAGCATATAGATGAATATTGTCGTTTTTCAGGATACTGTTTCCCAGATACAAAGCTCCCTTTGCTCCATGAGAAATAATATGAACTGTATCCACATCAGAGCATTCACTCAGACTTTTAGATATTTGCTTTATACCATTTTGATTTGGTTTCAGAATAACTATTTTTGTCTGAGGGTCAACTTGTGAGATGAGGCGATCATAATTTTCTACCTTGGAGTCGATGAATAATAGTTTGCTTTGATTCATAATTTTAAAACGGTTTTTAAGTACCGGAAAAAAATAATACATATATTAACACTTATGCGATTGCAACCAGTTTTTCTTTATTAAAGTTTTATATTTTTGGAGCTACAAATAATGATTGATTTTGTTAACCTAAACTTAACCATAAGCACATTTACTCAACACCAAAAAATTAGTTTTTCTAAGGTGCCATATTTGGTGTAAAAATTAAAACAGAAACAATAGATTTCTTGCAGAAGTAAGTCAAAAGTTAAAAGTTAAAAGTTAAAATTAAGAGAAATTGATAACTGATAACTGATAACTGATATGTAGATACAGTTGTTAAATTACGATAAACCATGAATGTACAAACAGTTGTAACCAAACCATTTAGCGACCAAAAACCAGGCACTTCCGGACTCCGCAAAAAAGTGCCAACTTTTAAACAACCCCACTACCTAGAAAACTTTATTCAGTCTATTTTTGATAGTCTAGAAAATTTTTCTGGTCAAACATTTGTGCTTGGTGGTGATGGTCGCTATTACAACCGTCAGGCAATTCAAATAATTCTGAAAATGGCTGCTGCTAATGGAGTAGGTCGAATCTTAGTGGGTCAAGGTGGGATTCTTTCTACCCCTGCTGCTTCCTGCATCATTCGTAAAAATCAAGCCTTTGGTGGTATAATCCTTTCTGCTAGTCACAACCCAGGTGGACCAGAAGAGGACTTTGGTGTTAAGTACAATATCGGTAATGGTGGCCCCGCTCCCGAAAAAGTTACAAGTGCCATCTATGAACGCAGTAAAGTTATAGATAGCTACAAAATTATCGAAGCTACAGATATTAACTTAGACCAACTAGGTAGTCAGAAATTAGGGGAAATGACTGTAGAAGTTATTGACTCTGTAGCAGACTATGCTGAATTGATGGAATCATTGTTTGATTTTGGCAAAATATCGGAACTGCTAAAGTCTGGTAAGTTTCGGATGTGTATGGACTCATTAAACGCTGTAACGGGACCTTATGCGAAAGATATTTTTGAGCAACGGTTAGGCGCTCCCGCAGGAACAGTACAAAATGGTATGCCTCTCGAAGATTTTGGTGGTGGACATCCAGACCCTAATTTAGTCTATGCTCACGACTTGGTAAAAATCATGTTTGGCGATAATGCTCCTGACTTTGGTGCTGCTTCTGATGGGGATGGCGATCGCAACATGGTTTTAGGTAAGAATTTCTTTGTTACTCCTAGCGATAGTTTAGCAATATTAGCTGCTAATGCTAAATTAGTTCCTGGATATAGTTCTGGTTTAGCTGGTATTGCGCGTTCCATGCCAACTTCTGAAGCACCAGATCGAGTAGCAGAGAAAATGGGTATTAACTGTTATGAAACTCCTACTGGTTGGAAATTTTTTGGTAATTTATTAGATGCGGATAAAGCTACTCTTTGTGGTGAGGAAAGCTTTGGTACAGGTTCTAATCATATACGCGAAAAAGACGGACTTTGGGCAGTATTTTTCTGGTTGAATATTTTGGCAGTACGACAAGAGTCAGTGGAAGATATTGTTAAGGAACACTGGAAAACTTACGGTCGGAATTATTATTCTCGCCATGACTATGAAGGGGTAGAAAGTGATAAGGCTAATACTTTGATGGACAATTTACGTTCCCTATTACCTTCTTTGCCAGGAAAACAATATGGTGAATATGAGGTAAAATATGCCGATGATTTTAGCTATACAGACCCAATAGATGGTAGCGTGAGTCAGAAACAGGGTATTCGTATTGGTTTTACAGATGGTTCTCGCATTGTGTTCCGACTTTCAGGAACAGGAACTCAGGGAGCAACTCTACGTTTGTATGTTGAAAGTTATGAACCAGATACTAGCAAACAAGACCAAGATACTCAGGAAGCTTTATCTTCTCTAATTAGTTTAGCAGATGAAATTGCTCAAATTAAGAATCTTACAGGTAGGGAAAAACCAACTGTAATTACCTAATTTAATGGATAATGGATAATGGATAATGGATAATTGATAATTAGGGTTTACTGAAAAAAGCAGAGTGTGGGGAGGGTGGCGAGACAGATAAAGTAGGAGGAGTAATTTAACCTTGATTTTTCTGTGCTTGTCAGCCTTTGATCCTAACTTTTTGATTTTTCGGGAACCGTGCATAAAGAGCTGAAAACCTGATACTTTTCTCAACAGAAAAAAGACAATTACCTTTATATTTCAATGCGTGCGAGAATTAATCAGCAAGCCCTAATTAGAGATAGTTTTGATTAGACATCTCCAATAATCAAAAATAAAATCAATTATCCCATAGAAATTGCAAATTATTTCTCCCTGCTCCCTGCTCCCTCTTTTCTGGAGAGGTATATTATTCATTATTCATTGTTAAGTCTTCACTGTTCCGTATCTCAACTAGGAAATTCTTAAACGGACAACTACTTAATTAAATTGATATAGGAGTTACATAGTTATGCTCGAACCAGCAAAAACTGTAGAGTTATTTCAGAAACAACCAGAACATCAAACTTTTTATCCAGGTGATGTAATTTTTGAAGATGGAAAAAAAGGTGATGTAATGTATGGAATTATTGAAGGGGTGGTTGAATTATTTGTTAATGGTCAAGTTATTGAAACAATAAAAACAGGTGATGTTTTTGGAGAGGGAGCTTTAGTACATGAAGAACATACTCGCGCTTCTACTGCTATTGCTAAAACAGAATGTAAATTAGCTTATCTTGACCAAGAACGGTTTTTATTTGTAGTTCAGGAAACACCTATGTTTGCTCTTTATGTAATTAGGAGTTATTCCGATCGCCTGCGTCGCTTAAAGCGTTCTCTCTAGTTGTTCTAACCCTATCTGTACGGGCAATTCACAAATTGCCCCTACTATTTCACTATTTTAGTAGTATCAGTCTACTACTGCACTGACACTACTTCCCAACACGAAATAAGACTGTAAAGGTATTATCATTTACTGTGAGATTATTTCCAAAAGGATCTTGACCATAATCATATTCTTGATTTTTCCAACTCAAAGATAGAGTCGGACTATTATTTTTATTCTTAAGTCGCCAAGTTAAACTAGCACCATAAACAGAGCGATTAGAAGTTTCATCAACTGCCGCAACATAACCAGAGAAAGTAATATTCTTGAGCGGACGAATACTAAACTCTAACAATAACCTGTCTTCAAAAGAATTAGGCAGAATATCACCAAAATAATAGGTGACTCCAACAGAAGCAATTCCCCAATTTAAACGAGCGCTAGCAGCAAGTTCGCTGGCAGGTGAATTGTTGATAATATCTCCAATTCTAGTATCTCTATCTATAGCATAATTGAAGAATGTTGATAAGCTAAAATTAGCATTTTTACTAATACGAAATCTTTTAGCGACATTCCCAAAAAGTTGACTATAATAATCTCGGTCTGGGTTAATATACCCAATTCCACCAGCGCGAAAACTCCAACCATTTACCATGCTTTTTGTATAATCACCACCCAGGTAGAACTTGGGTTTTTCAGAAGCAATAACACCAGTATAATAACGCAAAACATCTTGAGTACCCGTCCAATTTCCCGTAAAGCTCAGATGAGGAGAATAACTCGTTTCTTCCCGATAAATACTTTCTCTGACAAAGTTAGCATCTTGTTGTAAAAAGCTGAGATATACTTGGGCATGAAAATCTTGCAGGTTGGCAGTAGAAAATTTACCTTGATTAACTGCTGACTCTAATTCCACATTGCTCTCTGCTCCACCTTCTGCTCCACCACTGGCGATCGCTACTTGTGGACCAGTAGGGTCGTAGAATGTCCGACCTTCGTTAATACTGCGGTCAATGTTTGGAGAAAGACCTAACCAAATACTATGATAATTTCCTTTGGGAACTTGCCTTAAGCTAGTAACATCAGGTGTTAAACTTTTTGCTCTTCCCACTCCTGCGGAATAGATGGTAAAACTGCTACTAGGTAGACGAGTATTATTAGCAGCTAAAAATAAATAACGGTTAATATTAGAGTTGACAGAATTTTCACTACCTTTTAAGTCGGGAATGACATCGGGTAAAAATTGCGCTGCTGTTTGAATGGCTGTATTTAACCCCCGGTTTTCATCATCAAAAAACATAGTAAAACCATGAATTGTCCGTCCTAAAACTGCTTCTGTATCATTAGCTTTGACCACTTGACGAACTCGCGACATTGTGGTAGAAATTGTGTAATCATTTTCTTCCTCTCGTTCAATTTGGGTTTTTTGAGATTGAGCGTTTCCGGGAAAAGCACCTGCATTGGGAAAATACAAATCTACTCCTATGGGTTGACTGCTAGTTCCTCCTTGAAAACCGGGCAACTTCATAAAAGCTAAAGTTTCTGGTGTGACAACATCTCCTACTTGGGAACTTTGGAAAACGCGCGTAGGTACTAAAAATTCTGGGTCTATGCTGTTGCGATCTACAGCTAAACCAGGGGTATAGGTACATTGTTCGTCATTGGGAGCATCGGGAAAAAAGCAAGCTGCTGTTAAACTCAGTTGAATTTCTGTTCCGGTGAGGGTGCTAGGTTCAATTGTTCTGGTGGTAACTTTTCTGTCTAGGGGAACACTTCGCAGTTGGAAGTAAGTGGTTTTTTGGTCTACGGTATAGATGTTATCGCGGGTTAAACTTTCGATAACTCTACCATTAAGTTTGAGAGTGCCGTTGAAAAAAGTGTCGTTGTTGGCAGTGTCGGCAAAACTTTGGGAAGTATTAAACTGCCATTTCGTCAGGTGACTAATGGGAATATCGTTGAGAGGTAAACTTGTGGTTAGAGGGCTAATTTTTTCATCGGCAGCGATGCGTGGCGGAATAATATAGTCTGGGTCTGGGGTGGAATTTTTCGGCTTTTTATTTAATGAAGGTGCTGTGGTTTCGAGGTCTGTTGCTGAGGTAGACCATTTGGGAGTTTCTGCTAATACTGGGTTTGAGTATGCTGTGGTTAGGATAGTACAAACAGCAGCAAAATTTTTGGTGAGGGTAGCGGTGAATTGGGACAAGTTACTCATTATTGTGGATGCGGCAAATTAAAGTCTATCTATTGATACGGCGGGTGAAACGTTGTATCCGAATAATAGAGAATAATGTTGCCGTAGGGGTGGGTTCCACCAGAAATTTTTGTGGTTATTCTTTTGTAGTCGAGTAGGGTGCGTTAAGCGATCGCCTCGCAATGACTCCCTCCTGTCATGGCGAGGGGGGTGGGTAGCTGAGATTTTCTGACTAGGACTTTTCTCCCCCCCGTGGCCATCTCTTCCATGAGATTGCTTTGGCTCAGTTAATATTTCCCTCAATAATTAACTTGAGGGAGCGATCGCCTCGCAATGACACTCTTCTTGTCGCCATCTCTTCCATGAGATTGCTTCGGCTCCTTTAAGCTGTTGTTTAACAATGAACTTTTTCGGTTATCGCCTCGCAATGACTCCCTCCTGTCATGGCGAGGGGGGTGGGTAGCTGAGATTTTCTGACTAGGACTTTTCTCCCCCCCGTGGCCATCTCTTCCATGAGATTGCTTTGGCTCAGTTAATATTTCCCTCAATAATTAACTTGATTGAGCGATCGCCTCGCAATGACAGTCTTCTTGTCGCCGTCTCATGTTAGAGATTGCTTCGGCTCCCTTAAGCTGTTGTTTAATAATTAACTTTTCCCGTTTTCGCCTCGCAATGACGCCCTCCTGTCATGGCGAGGGGGGTGGGTAGCTGAGATTTTCTGACTAGGATTTTTCTCCCCCCCGTGGCCATCTCATGTTAGAGATTGCTTCAGCTCCCTTAAGCTGTTGTTCAATAATCAACTTGAGGGAGCGATCGCCTCGCAATGACGCCCTCGTGTCATGGCGAAGGCGGATTAGATTACGCTCTGACTAAAATCATCCGCACCAACCAAACCAACATCAATACCCGACAAACTAGCCAAAGCTTCCCCAGTCGCAGCAACCTTTATCAAAGTCGAGCTGCCACTCTTAACAATATCTAAGTCAGCAAAATCTATACCTTCTAATTCAATAATATCTGTGCTATCCTCAAACCGTTGAATCAAGTCTACACCCAATCCCAGACCAATGATAAATGTATCCGCTCCTGCACCGCCAACATATCTGTCGCTCCCTGCACCTCCATTCAAGGTATCATCTCCTGCACCACCGTTGAGGATATCGTTGCCATCATTACCCAAGAGTAGGTCGTTACCATTGTCTCCGTTGAGGCGATCGTGACCTACACCTCCACTGAGGATGTCATCATCGTTACCGCCATAAACTATGTCGTTGCCGTCACCCCCATCTAGGTTGTCTGCACCACCGTAACCGTAAACTCTGTCGTGACCATCTAATGCTGAGTAATTTTCTGCATTGTTAGTACCTCGGAATCTATCGCTACCAGTAGTTCCTTCCATTGTAGGAGTTTCATTTTCATCAGTAACAGTAATAGTAATAGCTTGAGAGGTGCTGTCCGCTGTACCATCGTTAGCAGTTACTTCTATTTGATAGTTGTTGTCGCCACCGTTATCTGTAGGATTTTCAAAGTCGGGAGCGACCTTGAAAGTGACTAAACCAGTGTCCGTGTCTATACCAAATAATGCTTGGTCTTCTCCACCACTAATACTGTAGGTGATATTGTCGCCATCCGCATCTGTGGCTTGTACCGTGATAGCATTTGTGGTGTTTTCGGCAACATTAGCGGAGTTGCTGGAGTTGATAGTAGGAGTTTCATTTTCATCAGTAACAGTAATAGTAATAGCTTCAGGGGTACTGTCCGCATTGCCATCATTGGCAGTTACTTCTATTTGATAGTTGTTGTCACCACCGTTATCTGTAGGATTTTCAAAGTCGGGAGCGACCTTGAAAGTGACTAAACCAGTGTCCGTGTCTATACCAAATAATGCTTGGTCTTCTCCACCACTAATACTGTAGGTGATATTGTCGCCATCCGCATCTGTGGCTTGTACCGTGATAGCATTTGTGGTGTTTTCGGCAACATTAGCGGAGTTGCTGGAGTTGATAGTAGGAGTTTCATTTTCATCAGTAACAGTAATAGTAATAGCTTGAGAGGTGCTGCCCGTCGTACCATCGTTAGCAGTTACTTCTATTTGATAGTTGTTGTCACCACTGTTATCTGTAGGATTTTCAAAGTCGGGAGCGACCTTGAAAGTGACTGCACCAGTTAATGAGTCTATACCAAACAATGCTTGGTCTTCTCCACCACTAATACTGTAGGTGATATTGTCGCCATCAGGATCTGTTGCTTGTACCGTGATAGCATCTGTGGTGTTTTCGGCTACGCTAGGGTTATCGCTGGAGGTGATAGTAGGGGGAGTGTTAGGTGTGACCGGCTGGTTTTCAAAATAAAAGATATCGCCCCGCCATTCTCCCACAAAAGCATCCAAGTCGCCATCATTATCGAGATCGGCAAAGGTGGGCTTGCTTTCGTCTCCAACATTTGTGAGATTAAAGGGGTTAGTTTTGGCTGCGTCAAAGCTAGGGCTGCCAACACTTCCAGTGTTTTTAAAATAAAAGATATCGCCCCGCCATTCTCCCACAAAAGCATCCAAGTCGCCATCA
>NZ_JBNHEQ010000289.1:0-67 GCF_050016015.1 Dapis hubbardiae BLCC-M172 | reverse complement strand
TTATCAAGGTCAGCAAAGGTGGGATTGCTGTAATCTCCAACATCTGCTAGGTTAAAGGGGTTGTTAG
>NZ_JBNHEQ010000288.1:0-8188 GCF_050016015.1 Dapis hubbardiae BLCC-M172 | reverse complement strand
ATAATTGATAATTGATAATGGATAATTGATAATTGATAATTGATAATTGATAATTGATAATTGATAATTGATAATGGATAATGGATAATGGATAATTGATAATGGATAATGGATAATTGATAATTGATAATTGATAATTACCTCTTATTATAAAGAAGAGGATTGAATAAAAGGATTTTTTTCTTTTTTATCCTTAAAAGGAGAGACTTTATACCTTTATTTTTAGGTAAGAAGGAAGAAAGAAGAATAAATTTTATAGTTGTATTTATTGAGGAAAGTCTTGAAGTGAACTAAACTTAAAACAAGACAGTAATAGAAAAATCAAAAGGTGATAATAGACATATACCAAAATTATATCTAGAGAGTGTCATTTCAGTTATCAGTTATCAGTTATCAGTTATCAGTTATGAGTGAACCTCCGACTTTAGTCGGAGGCTTGAAATACTGAGTTAAAGATTTTTTCATCCCCTTAAAAGGGGAGACTCATGCCCTCATTTTTTGGTAAAGAGAAGAGTATTTTTTCTCAAAAAATTTCTTGTCTGTTGCTTTCTAGACCTGATTAATTAACTTATACAAAAAAGCAATTATTTTTCACAGATACTTATTGAGAGTGACGTTTAGAATTCTCACTAAAAAATGTGGCAATTAGTAAACAGACAATACCAATATTAATCGAAACATCGGCTACATTAAAAACTGGAAAATCTATAAGGCGAAAGTGTAAAAAATCTACAACATAACCGGAAACAAATCTATCAATACCATTACCCAATGCTCCTCCTAAAATTAAACCATAACCCAGTTGTTCCCATCGATTAAATCTAGGCCCAAACCATGCCCAAGCCATCAGACCCAGACTAACTATTAAAGATAACCACCGCAACCAATAAACTCCACCATTACTAAACAGACTAAAAGCTGCTCCAGTATTAGTCACATAAGTAAAGTGAAATACACCAGGCCATAAAGCCAGACTTTCTTCGAGTTGAAAATTTTGTACCACCCAAAATTTAGTGAGATGGTCTAATACAATGCTGATAATTGCAACTATCCAGAATAAGGGATTTTTTTTTAAACGTAATTTCAAATTTAACAATTACTATAATTTAGTTAGATTTACTATACAATTTAAATTTAGCAAAAACTTTTTATATGTACCCCCTACTCCCTACTCCCTACTCCCCACTCCCTATTTTTAATAAAATAGTAAACGTCTTAGAAAATAAGCCATAACTGCCACAGCACATATAATTCCTAGTTGTCCTGGTAAAGGAAAAATAGAATATCTAAAAATACCTTCAAATAAAGATAATGATTCTATATTTCTCCAGCCGAAAATACCACTAATAATTAGATAAGTTAACCCAGTTACATGAACACTCAACAAACCACATAAACAGCTAAAAGCCAATGATTCTAATTTAGGATATTCTTGAAAAGCTAAATTTCCACATATCCAAGCTCCAGGAATAAAACCTAATAAATAACCGAAACTAGGTTCTCTCAAATAACCAATACCACCACCTTCACTAAACACAGGTAATAAAGTTATACCTAAAAATATATAGGCTATTTGAGACATAACAGCAGCATTTTTTCCACCTAAACAACCTACCAATAAAACAGCACCAACTTGGTAAGTTACTCCTAAAGAAAAAGTTTGAACTTCTTGCTGTTCCCAAATCCAAGTTGGACTAGCAAAAGAAGCAGGTAAAAATGTTGCAGCAATTGTTAAAAGTAAACCTGTAATTGCCCAAAGTAATTCTACAGTAATTGTCATTTTAGTTATTAGTTAGCCTCCTGCGGAGGAACTACGTTAACAGTTATCAGTTATCAATTATCAATATCTCTGCCTAAAGCCAGAGCCTTGAAATACTGAAGTTGATTTTTTTCATCCCAATTTTTTCTTCAGGACAATTAACAATTACTTTTTAGCATCAACAATTATCCTACCAACTAAAACCTATTTTGAATAATTAATAATTAACAATTAATAATTAATAATTAATAATTACCTCTTCTTAAAAAAAAGAGAATTGGTTCAGAGGAACTTTTTTTCTTCTCTTGGTCGATTGGATATGGCGTTAGCGGAGCGGCTCTGATAAGAGCGGGAAACCTCGCCATCCCTCGACCGCTTTTTTCTCCCTGAAAGGAGAGGCTTTAAACCTTAATTTTTCGGTAAGCATTTCCTGCGGAATGCTACGCAAACAGCAATAATACCCTTTCTTAAAAAGGGGGTTTAAATGAATATAAGCTCTAGGGTCATTTCAGTTATCAGTTAGCCTCCTATCGGAGGAACTGCATTAACAGTTATCAGTACCTCTCTCTGTTTAAAGCATCAGAAATATTAAATATATTTTTTTCATCCCCTTGTAGAGCGGCAGCTCGCGGCGCAGCCAAGGGGAGGCTTGAGACCTTATTTTTTGGTCAAAAGGTACAACTTTTATTTTCTAGTAAGATTAAAATCTGGCATAATTCATCCAAGATTTTATCCTACATCAAAAGCAATAGCTGACGGCTGAATGCTTATAACCTATTTAATTGGAACAGGAGTTTCTCCACCCTGAAGTCCCAGAGATTCTAACATTACTTGGTCTTTTTCCGGAGGTTGACCAAGAGTTGTCAGATAATGGCCAATTAACATAGCATTAATACCAGCCTTCAAACCCAAACCTTGCAACTCTCCCATCACTGCTTCTCGCCCTCCAGCATAACGAATAATTTGTTCTGGTAGGATAAGACGAAAAATAGCGATCGCCTTCAAAGCATCATAAGGGTCTAACTTTGGTAAATCACCTAATGGGGTACCTTCACGAGGATTTAACAAATTCAAAGGTACAGACTCAACCTCCAACTCTCGCAAAGCTAAGGCCAAATCTATTCTATCTGCCCAAGTTTCCCCCATGCCAATAATACCCCCAGTGCAAGCTTGAATACCTGCTGCTTTGAGGTTTTTCACAGTTTCAACTCGGTCATTCCAGCTATGAGTCGTAACAATTTCCGGGTAAAAATTCTCAGAGGCTTCCAAATTATGATTGTAGCGAGTTACTCCTGCCTCTGCTAATGCTTGAGCTTGTTCTTCCGTTACTTCTCCCAAAGCACAACAAGGCTTAATATTAGTCTCAGCAATAATTTGTCTTACTGTAGCCAGAATTTGCTCAAACTCTCTAGACTTAGGACTATCATACTTAATACCCCTACCCTGAGAAACCAAACAAAATCTTCTAGCTCCACCTGCTTCTGCCGCTTTTGCCTGGGCCAAGATTTCCTCAGTAGATTTGAGGCCATAAATAGGGGAAGCTTCTCCAGGATGATGAGCTGACTGGGAACAGAAGCTACAATTTTCTGAACAGCCTCCAGACTTGACATTAATGATGCTGCACAAGTCTACTATATTACCACAACAAGATTGACGAACTTTATCCGCAGCTTCACAGAGTAAAAGTATATCTTCTTGTTCTGAAATCTGAGTAAGTGTCATAGCCTCTTCTCGACTAAGACGATAACCAGAAATAATTTGCTTGGCTAAATCATGGAGCCATTGCTCTAACTTCTTTTTCGTCTCTGGCAAAGATAGGAAATCTTTGGTATTTGTGTTTGTATTGGTTGATAGGGGTGCTTGAACCACGGCGAGCCTTTGTACTTGAGGTAACTTTTAATATCGTCCAGATTCTACCATCTTTAGCCCTTAATTTCCATACCATTAACTTAAAAGTAGTTTTCAATCAATATATTTAATAAGACGGTAGAGAAGTTACAAAGTCAAGATAACCGTAGATTGCCATCCTCAAAATACTACCCACATTCCTTTATTGATTTTAACAAAAAATAAAATTTCTTAACTTTTATTTGAGATTTTCTTAACCTATTTTTAACCTAAGTATGTTCAACTGTGATTTAACTGTTGCTTTTGTTTAAAATCAATATCAGACTTTAAATACTTATGACACTTAGTATAAAATTTAGTCAAATAATTCGTAATACTTCTAAAGTATCCCTAGTAGCCTTAACAGTTGGTTTAGCTACTACAGTTGCTGGGGTAAAGTACAGTCTCGCTCAACAAAAAGTCAACCTTGTAGGTGCAGGTGCATCTTTTCCAGCTCCTCTATATCAACGTTGGTTTGCTGATATGAGAGATAGTCGTTCTGATATTGGGGTAGATTATCAATCAGTTGGTAGTGGTGCTGGTGTTGAGAGATTTACTCAAGAATTAGTAGATTTCGGTGCTAGTGATGTGGCAATGAAAGATGATGAAATAGCCAAAGTTGGCCGAGGAGTTATGATGCTGCCTATGACTGCGGGTAGTATTGTATTAGCTTACAACGTACCAGGTGTATCGGATCTAAAATTATCCAGAGAAGTGTATGTAGATATCCTTTTGGGTAAGATTACCAAGTGGAACGACTCAAAAATTGCTGCTATTAATTCCGGTGTAAATTTACCAAATCTACCAATTACTGTAGTTCATCGTTCTGATGGTAGTGGAACTACAGGAGTGTTTACCAAGCATCTAAGTGCTATTAGTCCAGAGTGGAAACAGAAAGTAGGAGAAGGTAAAACTGTTCAATGGCCAACAGGAATAGGTGGTCAGAAGAATGATGGTGTAGCTGCTGGAATTCGTCAAACTAAGGGTGCTATAGGTTACATTGAGTTTGGTTTTTCTAAGAATGCTGGTCTTCCTACTGCAGCTCTGGAAAATAAATCTGGTCAGTATATTAAGGCTTCTTTAGAGTCTGCTAAGTCTACTCTAGCAGCAGTAAAATTACCTGGAAATCTTCGTGCTTTTATTAGTGACCCTGAAGGTGGTAATTCTTATCCTATCGTTACTTATACTTGGATGCTGATTTATAATCAATATCCTGATGCAGCTAAAGCTCAAGCTATAGAAAAAATGATTGAATATGGATTAAATGAGGGACAAAAGGTAAGTGCTGATTTAGGTTATATTCCACTACCTGATAATGTTCGTCAAACAGTTGCTGCGGCAGCGGATAAAATTAGCTCTGGCTATCAAATTAGTCTGAAGTGATATTTACACAGGAAAAACTCATCGTCAAAATCTTCAAAGCCAAATAAAAAATACTTGATTCTGCATCTATCAGCAAATTATTCATATATTCAACCCTTCTTAATTTGTCTTATTTATATTAGATTTAGATAAGAAAAAAGAAGGGTTGATTTTTTCATAAATTATCCTGATTAACTAAGTTATATCAAATCCGGTTAAACAACCTCATAATCAATAAGACTAAAATTATAATTATGAGGTAATTAGAACTATCTGCAATTAGAAAGATTTAAAATTATAGAATTTTTAACTTGAATGGAACAGATAAGCAGGTACACAAAATTAATTATACATCTATACAACATGAATTCTCTACTTTCTAAATATCCCAGAGAGTTAGAATAGGTAAATCATTGATAATTGATAATTGATAATTGATAATTGATAATTACCAAAAAATGAGGGTATGCGCCTCCCCTTAAAAGGGGATGAAAAAAATATTTAATTCAGTATTTCAAGCCTCCGACTTCAGTCGGAGGTTCACTGATAACTGTTAGCGCAGCTCCTCCGCAGGAGGCTAACTGATAACTGATAACTGAAATGACCTCTCCCTAAAAGGAAGAGGATTAAATAAAAGGAAATTTTTTTTTGTTTCTCCACGGTGAGTTAGAGGCTTTATACCTTTATTTTTCGGTAAATAATTTTGTTTAGGTACTTAACTACTTCCTTGAATTAAAACTCTCTTTAGTCTATCTCAATGAAACCTGCTATAAGTTAGTTAAATCAGCATTGATGATTTTTAGGCTAATGATTGCTAATCATCAACAATAATTAACCTTTATTTAACCTCAAGATGTTAAACTTTCGTCTATTCTTTTTGGTGTCTAGAGAAATATAGAAATCTAAATAATTATGGAATTTGGTATAAATCTTTCTGGGATAACTCGTCTTATTGCCAAAGTATCAGCAGTAGCTCTGACAATTGGTTTAGCTGCCTGTGGTGGTGGTGGCGGTGGTCAAGTAAGCCTAGTTGGTGCTGGAGCTTCTTTTCCATCACCCATTTATCAACGTTGGTTTCAAGACTTGAGTAATACTGACGCTAGTCTACAAGTAGATTATCAGTCAGTTGGTAGTGGGGCTGGTGTTGAGAGATTTACTCAAGAATTGGTAGATTTTGGTGCTTCTGATGTGGCAATGAAGGATGAGGAAATTGCCCAAGTAGGACGAGGAGTTATCTTACTACCAATGACTGCTGGTAGTATCGTTTTAGCTTACAATTTACCAGATGTTTCTGGTCTCAAACTTTCTAGAGAAGTTTATGTAGATATCCTTTTGGGTAAAATTACAAAGTGGAACGACCCGAAAATAACAGCAATTAATCCTGGTGTGAGTTTGCCAGACAAAACAATTACAGTTGTATATCGTTCTGATGGTAGTGGTACAACCGGAGTTTTCACTAAGCATTTGAGTGCTATTAGTCCAGAGTGGAAACAGAAAGTAGGTGAAGGTAAAACTGTTCAATGGCCAGTAGGTATCGGTGGTGCGAAGAATGATGGTGTAACTGCTCAAATTCGTCAAGCGGAAGGAGCAATAGGATATGTTGAGTATGGTTTTGCTAAGAATGCTGGTCTGAATATGGCTTCCCTGGAAAATAGTTCAGGTAAATATATAGAGCCTACTGCTGAATCAGCATCAGCAACTTTAGGGGCAGTTACATTACCTGAAAATTTACGAGCTTTTATTACTGATCCAGAAGGAGATAATTCTTATCCAATTGTAACTTATACTTGGATGCTTGCTTATGGAGAATATCCTGATGCAGCAAAAGCTGAAGGTGTAGAAAAAATGATTGAATATGGCTTAAATGAAGGTCAAAAAGTTAGTTCTGAATTAGGTTATATTCCTCTACCTGATAATGTACGTCAAAAAGTTCTAGAAACTGCTGATAAAATCAGCCCAGATTACAATATGACTCTCAAATAGCATCAAAGGAAAATTTAATTCAGAATTCTGAATTCTGAATTAAATTTTTTGCATTTTTTTGGGAAATAATATAACCTCAAAAGTATCTACAGAAAGTTCCTAAAGTTAACCAAATCAAAAGTCAAAAGGTATAGATATATTTGAACTAATATAGACGTAAAAAATTATATGGTTGCACAATCTCAAGTTCAACAAGATACTCGGTCTCGGAGTAATACAGAAAAAAAGTTTGATAATGGTTTTATTGCCCTAACTAAAGTTTTTGCTTGGGGTATAGCAGCTATTCTAATATTAATGGCTTTGACAGTAGCTTGGCAAGCAATACCATCTCTCAATGAATTCGGTTTTGGCTTTCTACTTAAAAGTGTTTGGAACCCTGTTGCTAATGACGGTAAAGGGGATTATGGCGCATGGCCAATGATTGTGGGAACTTTAGTTAGTTCAGTCTGCGCTCTGTTTATTGCAGTTCCTCTCGGTCTAGGTACAGCAATATTTTTAAGTGAAAATTTTATCCCTCCAAAAATTAGTACCCCATTAACTTTTATGGTGGAATTACTAGCAGCTATTCCTAGTGTAGTTTATGGTTTATGGGGTATTTATGTTTTGCTTCCTTTTCTGGAACCAATAGAAGCTTTTCTGGGTAAATATTTAGGATGGATTCCAATTTTTTCTATTCCTGATGGGGTTCGTGCCGGAGGTCCGGGAATGTTTCCCGCTGTTGTTATTTTATCAGTAATGATTTTACCAATTATTACTGCAATTTCTCGTGATTCTCTTGCTAGTTTACCACCTGATTTACGACAGGCTTCTTTAGGTTTAGGAGCTACTCGTTGGGGTACTATTATTAGGGTGTTAATTCCAGCAGCTTTTTCAGGAATTGTTGGTGGTGTAATGTTAGGTTTGGGTAGAGCAATGGGAGAAACTATGGCTGTAACAATGTTAATTGGTAATGCTAACTCAATTAAATTTACCCTTTTTGCTCCTTCTAATACTATCGCTTCTTTGATGGCAAACCAATTTGCTGAAGCTTCTGGTTTACAACTTTCTGCTCTGATGTATACAGGGGTAGTTTTGTTTGTTTTAACTTTTGTTGTAAATATATTGGCTAATTGGATTGTTAATCAAATTAAGGCGAAGTATTAATAATGGATAATGGATAATTGATAATGGATAATTGATAATGGATAATTGATAATT
>NZ_JBNHEQ010000287.1:0-13564 GCF_050016015.1 Dapis hubbardiae BLCC-M172 | reverse complement strand
TCCCCTACTCCCTTACTATCTTAATTATAAGTGTTCAACCGGACATGGTATAACTAGGGCTTGCTGATTAAATATCAAAGCATTTTACAGATAAAGGTTTTAGCCTTTTTTGGTCTGGAAAAAGTACCTATTTTTCAGCTCTTTATGCACGGTTCCCGAAAAATCACAAAGTTAGCATTTTGGTCAAGAGAGTAGCCCAAAAATTACTCCCCCTACTCCCCTACTCCCCTACTCCTTAAAAAAGACTTTTGAGCGCAAACCCTAACTATGCCACTTCACTGCTTCATTGATCAATATAGGGGTTGAAAAGTTTTTGAGATTTGGTATAAGTTGGGTTTCGTTCCTCAACCCAACCTACAAAATTATAAATATTAGCTATAAGCATGAAAAAAAATGTAGGGATGTTCCATAAAACATTCCTACAAAGGTGTGAGAAAAGGTTGATTTACTTTCTGGAGATGTCTATTCACAATGAATGAATTAATATCTAGGAATAACTGAAGTTAGTAGCCAATATAGTTTATGCTTAAAAGTTTTTTTGTGTACATTTTTCTCTACAGTCGTCGGTTGTTTCATTACTTGTAATAATGAACTTAAAGCATAATCTTCAGATGAATTTACTCGTCTATCAAAAAGAGCAATATTCATGGCTAAAGGTAGAGCAATAGCAGCTACATCTGGTTCTAATTCTTCAACTAATAAATCAATAGATTGAGGTATTCTAATTGCAGAACGAATTCCTTGCAATATCTTTTCATCTAATCCTAATTGTTGTAAATTAGGATATATTTCTTCCCATTTAACTGCCCGATCTGGCTCCCCTGCTTGAATAACATAAGCTATCAACCTTTGCAGCTTTCCTTGTTGCTTGGTTGTCATGTTTTGGATCGGTTCGGTTGTTGTTAATTCTGGGGAATTATTTTGATTTTCTTCTTGTTTTACACCATCAACAATTTTTTGCCAATCTTGATTTTCACAAGATTCTGGTTTTTCCACTGTTAAGGAAATACTTATTTTTTTGTCTAGACTAGCATCCAGTTCGGTTACTTCTGCTTTTACTCCCAAAAAACCTAGCCATTTAGCAATTGTATGAATTAATGTGAGACGGGTTGAGTGACAGTTTGCTAATAACCGAACCTGGGTTCGAACCATGGGACGAACGATTTGTGTCAGCATTATGGTTAAGTTACTGTCTTAGCTATAAATTTACCTTTTTAGAGAATAGCTAATTTTTATAGAATGAATGGCAGTATTAGCTACAGATTTTTATTACCATTTCTCTATGAAGTTACAAGAGAAATGGTATAGTTTAATTTTAGTTGATAATTAATTCAACTATTGCGCAACAGTTTTTAGATTTTAGATTTAGATGAACTGGCAGAGTCAAAATTTTTAGTTGATAATTAATTCAACTGTTGCGCAACAGTTTTTAGATTTTAGATTTAGATGAACTGGTAGAGTGTAGAATAACGATAGTGCTACGCAATGCTACGGGAACGCCTAATACCATATCTAAAAAATTAAATATTTAGTCAAAAGTGAGGATTTTTTAGTTATAGGAAAAAATTAATAAAAGATGTCTAGCCTCCCATGGCAACCCTACACTTTGATAACTGTTAACTTTTCTCTGGCATTCTAGCAAAATGTTCTAATAATAGTCGATGAATAAAAATATAGCCACCTCCTACTTTTTGTAAAAAAATTAATTGTGTGGCGTAGTCAAGGAAACGAGAATAATTCCAAGGTATATAACCATTAAAATACAAAATCACTCGTAAAATAAAATGTTTTACACAAGCTTCTCCCCCTCCCACAGCTAATCCGAAAATAAACCCATACTGACACCAAGCGATGAGGTACCAGTCTAATAATTTAGCAGAGAAAATCATTAATATAGCTGCAATTAAACCAAATATCAAAGCATTTTTAGTTGACAATAAAATTCCTTGATTAGGAATAGTTAGTTCTTCTATTCCCGGACCTGTCATACCACGAACTATTCCTAGAGTTAGTCCTAAGCTTAATCCAGATATTGCTCCTCTCAGTAGAGGATGACTAATTTGATTAGGAATTTTTAAATTATAGTAGAAAATAACTGCAGATAATAGACCAGAAATTAGTCCGATAGTTATGCCAATAACTAATTGGTTGATAGTATATTTTCCTAACCATCTCAAAGTAGTGACTGTTTGAATCGTTTTAAATCCAAAAAAACGCCAAAAATATACAAAACAAAATGCTACAAGTAACGCCATTTTAGGCAAATTTAAAAATTGATAAAATAGGTTCCATAATACGAATAATATTATCGTCAAAAGAGTAATAATATAAGCAATAATATAAATTTTATTTTGTACCCAATAGGGCTGCATTCTTTCAATTAAAAATACCGTTTCTGACTCCTTAACCATTTGCTTTGCTAACCAACTTAGCCATCTTTTTACTTTCTCTTGAGAATAGGGAATATTAACAGAACTACGCTTAAACATTCGCTCAATATAAGCATTAAATAAATGTTCTCTTAGTTCAGTATTACTACGGCTAGGTAATTCTTCAATTGATATTCCTTGATAAGCTAAACTGATAATACTTAAAATCAAAGGATACCGGGAAAATTCTTGTAATTTAACATCAGATTCTAATGCTTTTCTGACTGCTGCTAATTCTGAACCTGCATTTTTTAAATACTCTTGAATTTGCTCTAAACTTAAGGGCTGTAAATAAATAGCTGCTTGAAATTTTAACTGACTTGAAAGAGCTTCATAATCACGAATCCGGCTACAAACTACGATTTCTGTTTGCCCGTATTCTTGACAAAATTCATTCAAAGCATCTACACAATATTCTCGTTTTTCTCTACTAACTTCATCCAAACCATCCAGCAATAAAAGTAACCTTTGTTCTTGTATCCAAGCTTTACCAATTTGTTGAGAAACTTGATATTTAGTATGTAATTCCCGAACTAACCAATCAGCGATCGCTTGTTTTTTTCCCTCCCAAGAAGACAAGTTAAAAACAACAGGTATTGGTTGAGTTATATCGGCTTGAGTTCTATTAATTAAGTCTCGCGCTAATTCTAATAAAGTTGTAGTTTTTCCCGAACCTGGTTCACCTAAAATTAATAAAGTTCTACCTGCACCTAACTCATCAAATTTATCAATAATTCGAGTACCGGGCGGTAATTCTTGTTGTGGATTTTCTAATTCTTCCCACACTAAACCCCAAGGACGATTTACTGCATTTTTTCGTTCTTCTAATCCTAGTTCAATTAATACTTTGCCGTGTAAGGAAGTTTCTAAAACTCCTTTTACCCAATAATTTTTTACTTTGTTCAACAATATCTGACAGTTCCGATATTCCTGCCGATTTATTGATAAATTTCCATCGGATTTGAGCAGAGAATTATCATCTTTTACTCTCTCCACTTCTGCAAAAATCTTATTAATCCAATTTCGACTAAAAATTGTTTCGTAGATTCGATTATAAACTTTTAATTTGCCTCGCTGCTGTACGATAGCTCCAGTTAATCTTAATTCTAATTGTTCTGAATTTTGATGAACTTTTACTCCTTTTGTCTGCAAAATTTTTTGATATAGCAATAATAATCTATGACTTCGCTCGCTTAATAAGAGGCGGTCGCGAATGGTTCGTAAATGTTGTGGTTCATCCTGACTTTCCCAATTATTGATGATTAGATTTTTTACTAAATCTTCTACCCATTCTTTTTCTTTATCAGTGGGTATAAAAGACTCAGCTCTTAGGGTAAGTTGACAAATTTTTTGAGTCAGAAAAGGTTGCCCCCCAGTCCAGTTTAATATTGCTTGTAATGTTGCTTGAGGATTAGTTGATTTTGTAGCTAATCCTGTTACTAAAGGTTGAGCTTCTCTGAAATTAAAACCAGTTAATTCAATTCCACGACCAATATTAAACGGACTCCGCAGTTTATCTTGAATTAAATCGGAGGGAGTTGCTACACCAAAAAAAGAAAAAGTTAGGCGCTTATATTCTTGATTTTGTGCTCTTTTATCGTAACAAGAACGAATGACTGTAAAAAAATCATCTACTTGAAATTTTAAACTGAGAATACTATCAATTTCGTCGATAAAAATTACAATTTTTTTTGGAATTAACTGAAGGATAATTGATTGAATAAACTTACTAAAACGTTGGGCATAAGATAAGTTATTATGTTCGTACCACCAAGTTGTTAAATCGAAGCTATTGTATAAATCTAAACTACTAACAATACTATCAATTACACTAGCGTACCATTGTTCAGGAGTAATATCTAAATTACCAATTGCACTTAAATCAATACCAGCACAAACAATTCCTTCTGTTTGTAAAATTTCCATAGTTTGTATTCTTAAACTAGACTTACCCATCTGTCTAGAATTAAGAACATAACAAAATTCTCCTGCTTTTAATCCACGATATAATTCTATATCTGCTTGACGTTTGATATAGGTGGGAGAGTCAACTGCTAAACATCCACCGACTTGATATTGATAATTTGTCATTTCAGTTATAGCGCTACGCGCTAGGGAATAGGGAATAAGGAATAGGGAATAGGAAATAGTAGAATGTTAAAGGGTTTCATAATTTAAGTAGGTGTGCAAAATTAATTACACATACTCTAGAGCTGAAAAGCCTGTATTGTAAAAATCACAGGGAAAAAAATTAGGTAATTAATTTTGCCTCGGTAGTTATAAATTATCAAAATTAGTCATAAATTATTTTTTACCTTTTAACTTTTAACTTGCGCGTAACCCTATATCTTCTTAATACCAATTTGAAAAAAGAATGCTGTACTTAGGTAAAATTTTAATTATTAAGTGATTAATATCATGTCCGGATAATTAGTGATAAAAAAAGTTTTTGTTTGTAGTATAGATATCAGCCCTTGATATATCTATCATAGGGCTAGAGCAATTCTACGAACTTTAATTATAACTATTCAGTCGGACATGATATAACACGGGTGAAATAATTTTTTTGTAATTATAGTCATTTCAAATAAGGATGAAACACTTTTTTGGCTGAAAGCCTTTCTAGGTAAAGAAATACTCATCCCAGTCTTATTCAGAATGACTATATTAGTAATTTATTGTTAATTATTTATATTTTTAGTTTTCTGTAGGGGTGGTTCACGAACCGCCCCTACTTATTACCATTGACATAAATAGGTGAGCATAAAAATGCAGCTAATACCAATTCCCAAAAGTAAGGCTATACTTGGATAAAACTTCAGTTATTAGGTAATTAAACTAAAGTAATTACTTTTTTGTTAGAAAAAAGCAAATCTAGCATTAATTATTCTTGTTTTACTTCTCTTGTACGGACGTTGCATAACAAAAATGCGTTTTATGTCGCGTAGCGTTAGCGGAGCTTTGCGTTAGCAAAACGTCCCTACTCCCCTACTTCAATCAAATGTAGAAAAGTTTTTGATCAATGGTATAACACAGGGCGGGTTTTTACGGTTAAATTGTTGAGATATTAAGACGTAAGCATTCAGCTATTAGCTGTCAGCCATCAGCAATAAGACTAGGATGAGTGTAGTTAAGATTAATTCTGGCTCAATAGAACTCTGGTCTTACAGCCGTTTTCCTGCACAGTAGACCACAGTAGGGGCGTTTGCGGAGCATGACCTTAGGAAATGGCATTACTCCTTACAGGGTTTTGGTTATGACGGTGTGGTTGATCAATCAGCAAAAGCGCTGTAAGGGCTGGGGTTTAAATAAAGCTTTTATGTAAAATGAAAAGCAATAGCTGATAGCTAACGGCTGACGGCTGAATGCTTACATTAAGACTTTTGGCTAAACCCGCCCCTACATTTTTTTTACGTTTAATTAGACTTAACTACTTACTTTTCCAACACTTCTGCTAAAAGTGGCGATACATTATTATTCAACTTACCTGCTCGAATAAACTCAGCATAAGTTTCCGCTTCAATATCTACCAACTCTTCCCGCAATAATTCCATATCCAACGTCACTAACTGAGAATGTTCCGCCTGCATCCCATCTATTTTTTCCTGCAACTTCTTTAGCTCCCGTTGCAAAACTTCTGCCTGATAACGATAATATTCTGGATCAATTTCCTGTCGCCTTACCAACTCAGACACATAATTCAGTACCCGGTTTAAAGCCACACGACGAGCGATCGCCTCCATATATTCCTGACGTAAAGGTTGATCGCCAATTAAACCTAATATTTCCAACATTGACTGAGTGGTTAAACCTTGAACCAACAATGTAAACAATACCACCCCAAATACAACCGCCGTAATTTCATCACGTCCTGGCAAAACCACAGGTACACTCAAAACCAAAGCAATAGAAACTGAACCTCGTAAACCACCCCACCAAAGCAAAGTCTGTTCTTTCAAATCAATATTTGAATTAGCTACCAAATTACTCAAAGCACTTAAACCATAAACAGAAATTGCTCGTGCAATAACCACCGCTCCAATAGCAACTAATATCAATACTATATTATCTGCCAAAATAGTATATTGAATTTGGTCTCCTATTAACAAAAACACTATGGAGTTAACAAAAAACGCCACAAACTCCCAAAATTCACTAACTATTAACCGAGTGCGTGGGTTCATCCCAATGCGGGAACCAAAGTTACCCAAAATTAAACCAACAGTGACAACCCCAATAACTCCCGAACCTCCAAATTTTTCCGTAATTATATAAGTTCCATAAGCAGAAACAAGAGTTAGTGACTGTTCGACTAAAGGTAGATCAAAACGTTGAGTCAGGTAAGAAATGCCAAAACCAACTAAACAACCGACTCCAATACCAATACCAACAAAACTAAAGAAACTTAATAGAGACTCTGAAATTGAAAACTTTTCAACTGTTCCTAATGGAATTCCTACTAACAATGTAAAAGCAACAACTGCCACCCCATCATTAAATAAACTCTCCCCTTCCATCAGAGTCCGTAACCGTTTACTTGCTCCTAATTCTTTTAATAAAGCAACAACAGAAATAGGATCTGTTGCTGATAAACTAGCTCCGACTAAAAAGGCGATCGCTAAAGGAATACCAGTGAAAAAATTCAAACCATAAGCAATACCAACCACCGAAATAATTACACCGAAAATAGCAAAAAATCCCACCGGAACTAAATCTCGTTTTAAGTCTCGCCAATTCAAATTCCAAGCAGCTTCAAATAATAGGGGAGGCAGGAAAATTTCCAGAATTAATTCAGGGGATAAACTGACTAATCTTACATCAACAAATGCCAGAACTAATCCCACAATTACTAATAATAATGTAAAAGGAATTCGGCGGAACCAACTAAAAACCCGCGAGAGAGTAGCGACACTTAAAGAAACAGAAAGAACTAAGAGAAATTGTTCTAAGTTTTGCTCAATAATTGTTTCAGTTACCGCAGCTTCTACTGTCATAAATATACTCCTAAATTAAAATAAAATTAACTAGGTTATTCTCCATTGCCTTTTAATATCAAGTCTGATTAATTAGCCATAATAAAAATGTGTTTCTCTCTCAACAGAGAATCTGGCAAAGTAACCATTTGCTGCGGAATGCTTTTCATGTCGGCGAGACATTGTTAACGGAGTTATGCGCCAGCAAAACGACCACTTTTTCTCCTTAAAAAGAGAGACTTTAAACCGAATTGATTAATTATCAATTATCAATTATCAATTATCAATTATCCATGGGTAAAAGCAATTGAGAAATTGAGAAAGAATTAAAAATTACTGCCAAAGTATGCTCCTTTAACCTTAGAAAGAATTATTCATTATTTGGTGAGAGCTGACAGCTAAAAACTGAATGCTTACTTAGCAATAAAATGCCGACTGTTTCTTCCAGTTAGATAACAGTCGGCACTTAAATAGAAAGGTAATACTTGTTTTAGGCTTCTTTGTTTAAGAACTTTTGCAGTTGTTGGAGAGCTACAACACCAATATTAAATACAGCCCAACCAGCAGCAGCAAGTATAGGTAATAGAACGATTAACAAGCGAAAGTCAAAATCCATTTATTCTCCTCCTAATAGATGTTATATATTTTCTTTATCTTCTAATTGTATCGTAATTTTAATTTTATGTTAAGCTTTCTCATATAACTTTTGACTTTTGAATTCCGACTTTTGACTTTACTTTCCCAAAAATTAAGGTATCAAGCCTTTCCATTCATGGAGAAAGAAGAAAAAAAATTCCTTTTAGCCAATCCTCTTCATTTATAAGAAGAGGTAATTATTAATTATTAATTGTTAATTATTAATTATTGAATAAACCCAATATCAGTTCCTTTGCCAGCATGAACCAAAGCTAACTTTTCATAACGTTCGGCGTGTTCAACTAAATCAGCAACCTCTTCTTCCGAAAGCTCCCTAACTTTTTTTGCAGGTACCCCCACCACCAGAGAGGAAGGCGCTACATCCTTAGTAACAATAGAGCCAGCTCCAATCATACTACCCGCCCCTACTCGTACACCATTCAAAATTACAGCCCCAATACCAATTAAACAACCTCTTTCTATATAAGCCGAGTGAATCACAGCTTGATGTCCAACCGTTACATAATCCTCTAAAACAGTTTCCAACCCAGGGTCTCCATGTAGCACTGCCCCATCCTGGACATTAGTATGGTCTCCAATAATAATTTTTTCCACATCCCCCCGGACTACAGTTCCATACCAAATACTAGCTCCTGTGCCTATTTCTACTATTCCCATAACTGTAGCGTTATCTGCCACAAAAGCAGCTTTCGATAAATCTGGAGGAGACCAAAAACAGGGCTGATTTGACATTACTTCGTTAATATTTATTGATGTTTGCCTAGAAGTAATTTTATCATCATCAATTCCCTACTTCATAATTTAAGTTATAGCAGTAGGCGCGAGTGGCTATTCGCCCCTACATTCTTAGTGTGACTATATATGAGAGGCGTGAGAATGTCTTAACTGCCTTGGTGACTGCTATAACTGATAACTGATAACTGATAACTGAAATGACCCAATTTTCTATTGACCCCACTCTCCATTATCCCATCTTTGGTCCAGAGATTCAGTGTCCTCACTGTCGTCAGACCATACCAGCTCTCACCCTAACAGATACTTATTTATGTCCTCGTCATGGGGCCTTTGAAGCTGACCCAAATACTGGTGAATTGTTTCATCTTCACTCTGGCCGTCACTGGCGTTTCTGGAAGGACGAGTGGTATAGACAACATACTCATCCCGATGGTATTAGGTTTGAAATCCATGAAGCTCTAGACCGACTTTATACTCAAGGGTATCGGGCAACTCGTGTAATTATTGCTCAAAGATATCGAGAGTTAATTAGTGCTTGTTTGGAACGTAGTAGCTCTTGGCGTAGTAATTCTGGCTCTTCAGGAAAACTTTATGGTTTACCTGTAGAATTTAGTCCTCACCCAAAGGATGAACCTTGCTGGGAAGTAATTAATTTTCAATTGGACAAAGAGGAAGGAGTACCTATTAGGTATCCCTATTTTCGATTGTTTGAGTAACTTTAATAATGGATAATTGATAATGGATAATTGATAATTAATCTCCAAAGGTTTAAAGCCTTTCCTCATAATTGATAATTAAAATCCTATCCAAGGAACTTGATACTAAAGTCAGAAATAATTATCTATTATTAGTTAATGAATTTTAAACCTTAAAGGTAGAGAATTAATCTTGAAAGTAAAGTTGAAAATATTAGAATAAATGCACCATGTTTCGATTCGGACTGCTAATATTCATCGAGCGATCGCTTTCTATGAAAAATTAGGTTTTATAGTTTGTGAACGTTTTACTACAGGCTATACTTTAGCCTGTTGGATGGAAGGATTAAATGGTAGAGTTGAACTAATTGAAATTCCTAAACCTAAGCCTGCTCCTGATGCTTTTGGGGATGAAAATTATGTTGGATATTATCATTTATCATTTGATTTGACTGAAAATGTTGCAGATTTACCTAGTTGGTTAAATTCTTTAAAACAACAATTTGATTCAGCAGTAATAGAGCAACCTGAAATGTTTCAACCATTAAAAATTTTGTTAGAACCTACTCAACAAATGATTGGAAATAATGTTTATGAAGTTGCGTTTATTGCAGATAGTGATGGTTTACCTCTAGAATTTATTAGGAAGTTAAATTAATAGGTATATGTTAACCGATAGCTAGAATAATATTCATTAATGGATAATGAATAATTACCTCTGATTAAAACTGAGATGATTGAATACAAGGAAATAGTATTTCTTTTTTTTCCTTGAAAGGGGAGGCGTTTAATACCATTTCTCAAAAATCTTGCTATATTTGATTGGGTGGAGGAGGGACGTTGCATAAGGGCGTCCGTACACAGAAGAATAATGAACATTAACTGGATAATAATTAGGGAATAATTTATTTTATTTGTGTTAATTACTTGATAACTGAAGTGTCACTCAAATATAGCCTTAATGCATGGGAATTGGTATAACCTGAATGATTTAATTATTAATTATTTGGTAAACTAATGCCTAATTAAAAATATAGATATTTAATTTAATAGAGATGATTAAACAAAAATTTCGTCAACTGCATAGAATAGTCGCGCCAATAGTTTTCTTACCATTATTTGTGACTGTAATTACAGGAGTAGCTTTCCGACTGAGTAGAAATTGGTTTGGGTTATCCAAAGAGCAAGCACATATTTTATTAGTAATTCACGAAGCTGGATATCTTGGCGACGAAATTAAACCTTTTTATGTGTTATTAAATGGTATCGGTTTAATCTGGATGTTAATAACAGGTATCGTTATGAGTGGTGTATTTAGTAAAAATAAACCTAAGCAAAATACAGACTCAAAAGCTAATATAACCGAGCCAGAACCAGAATAAATCATCAGTTATAGCAATTTCAAATACTGAATCATTTTTTTTTCATACCCTTTAAAAGGAAAGGAACTTGACCTTATTGCTTCGTCAATATATGATATTAAAAATCTACCAATTAATTTAATTAATTCAAAGTAGAAAATTTTCCTAAATACCTCAATTTTCAGACACCATAATATTTAACAACTTGTACCAAAAGATGAAAATTTTTAGTAATCTACTTACAGCTCCAGCAAAACCAAAACCACGCCCAGTCAAGAAAAAACAACGTCGTGGTATAGAAATTAAATCTGAACGAGAAATAGAAATAATGCGACAATCATGTAAAATTGTGGCAACGGTACTGAAAGAAATTTCTCAAATTGTTAAACCAGGAATGACTACTGCTGACCTAGATGCTTATGCTGAAAAACGCATTCGAGAAATGGGAGCAATACCAAGTTTTAAAGGTTATCATGGTTTTCCGGCTTCTATTTGTGCTTGTATAAATAACGAAGTTGTACATGGTATTCCTAATAAGAAAAAAGTTATTCGAGTCGGTGATGTTTTAAAAGTAGATACAGGTGCTTATTATCAAGAATTTCATGGTGACTCTTGTATTACTATTGGGGTAGTTGAAGTTGATCCAGAAGCTGCTAAATTAATTCGCGTTGCAGAGGAAGCAATGTATAAGGGTATTGAACAAGTAAAAGCTGGTGCTTATCTACTAGATATTGCAGGAGCTATTCAAGATCATATAGAAGCAAATAATTTTTGCGTGGTTGAAGAATTTACTGGTCATGGTGTGGGGAGAAATTTACATGAAGAACCTGCGGTATTTAATTTTCGGACTAAGAATTTGCCTAATGTTAAGCTCCGAGCGGGTATGACTTTAGCTATTGAACCTATTGTTAATGCTGGTTCGAGGTTTACCAAGATTTTGTCTGATAGGTGGACTGCTGTTACTATTGATAATTCTCTTTCTGCTCAGTTTGAGCATACAGTATTGGTTACAGATACTGGTTATGAAATCTTAACCGATCGCTCTTGAGTTAATTGATAATAGATAATTAATAATGGATAATGAAAACTCTATCTAATTATCAATTATTCATTGGTAAATGTGATAGTTTTTTTCTATCAGGACTTACCGAATAATTAAGGTTTAAAGCCTCTCATGATCAAGGATAAACAATGAATTTATTTTCCTTTTGTTCAATCCAATCCGTTTTAGGCAGAGGTAATTATCAATTATCAATTATCAATTATTTAAGCACGGACACTATCTGTAGGGGCAATTCATGTTTTGCTGGCGCAAAGCTTTCCTCACAGAATGCTCCGCAAACGCTTTTTCCTGACGGAATGCGGAGCATGACAAACGTAAATTGCCCCTACAAAAAACACAATTTACATATCTTTAATGCGTAAGTCCTGTCTATCTTAAACAGGACTTATCCACAGAGGTAATTATGAATTATTAATTGTTAATTATTAATTATTGAACAGCACCTAGAGGTAATGTAGAAGTCATATAAAATCCGGTTATACAGTAATTGCAAAACTACTTTTTCATTAAGACAAGTTTTCTATTGAATAGGAATTATATAATTTAATAGTTCAAATCCAATATTTCTCCTAACTCCTAACTCCTGACTCCTCCGCAATACGATAACTAATTACCCGGATTCTATATCACCTCTCCATCACATCTAAAAAGTCTCTGGAATTTCTTAAGATTGATTTAAGCTTTTCCAGAGATTATTTATGACACAATATTAATTAAATAGGGTAGTCTTTGATACAATTTTTTGTGGTGTGGATTCTACTTTTAATAAGATAAAACTTTTTTGAAAAAATGTAAAGATTGTGGAAAGGTCTACTCTTCAACTCTCATAAGATTACAATCCAATTCCAGCCAAAAATTAGGCATAGGGAGGTAAAAGTATGTTTTTAAAACATAAACAGACCGATGATTTAATCGAAGTGATCCGAATTGAAGATGTTTATGATCCCTGTTTAAGTGCAGTGATGGGTCAGTCTCATTCGGGTGAAGAAATGCAAGATCCAACAATTTATCCAAAAGCTGATTTAATGTTTCCTTCAGGGGAAAACTTACCCATTTGTTGGTTAGACCCGAATTATCGAATTAAGAAAACCGTATCAAAATGTAGTCGAATGTCTGTCTCCTAGTCTTTAAGTCTCAAAATTAAGGAGACTTGACCATTCTGGAACTTTAATTAATTTATCAGGACTTAGGCAAAGACCATATATATACTGTTCAAAACTCTAACGTTATCGTTTTTTGACTCTATATATAGTATCTCTAGGTAAGTCCTGATTCTTTTTTTCAACTCCTAGTCTTTAAGTCTCAAAATTAAGGAGACTTGAGCATTCTGGAACTTTAATTAATTTATCAGGACTGAGGCAAATACCATGTATATAATGTTCAAAACTATAACGTTATCGTTTTTTGACTCTATATATAGTATCTCTAGGTAAGTCCTGATTCTTTTTTTCAACTCCTAGTCTTTAAGTCTCAAAATTAAGGAGACTTGAGCATTCTGGAACTTTAATTAATTTATCAGGACTGAGGCAAATACCATGTATATAATGTTCAAAACTATAACGTTATCGTTTTTTGACTCTATATATAGTATCTCTAGGTAAGTCCTGATTCTTTTTTTCAACTCCTAGTCTTTAAGTCTCAAAATTAAGGA
>NZ_JBNHEQ010000286.1:36276-45751 GCF_050016015.1 Dapis hubbardiae BLCC-M172 | reverse complement strand
AATCGAAAAATTAATTGCTAAATCTGACTATTGCGACATACGCATCGGGTAGAACATCAAACCTAGAGAGCAAGACAACTGAGAGTTTATTGCCACTTCCAGAAAATATTCGACTATTATTTCTCTACCCAGAATTTCTTCTAGTCAGAAAAAATTTATTAGTGAATCAAGAATCGAAAAATTAATTGCTAAATCTGACTATTGCGACATACGCATCGGGTAGAACTAAAACCTAGAGAGCAAAGCAACTGAAAGTTTATTGCCACTGCCAAAAAATATTTGAGCGTTTCTCTTTAGTGGAAATTTCCTGTGCTGATTAGTAAATCAATAATCGAAAAAATAATTGTCAAATCTGACTATTGCGTATATCGCAATAGTAGAACATCAAACCTAGATAAAAAGAGACTTGAGACTTTATTGCCACTGCCAAAAAATATTTGATTCTATTTATCTACCAGAAATTTCCTGTGCTGAGAAAGAATTATTAGTAAATTAAGAATCGAAAAATTAATTGTGCAATTTTACTATTGCGATATACGCATCGGGTAGAACATCAAACCTAGAGAGCAAGACAACTGAGAGTTTATTGCCACTGCCAAAAAATATTTGAGTATTTCTCTCTACTGAAAATTTCCTCCTCCACCTCCTCCACCCCCCACACCTCCCACATCTCTCCATCTCCCTTTCAGCTATAATTCAGGAATCTTCAACTATAGAAAAAGAAAGCTTTACTCTATGCTAAAAAACGACCCACTTTGGTTCAAAGACGCCATAATTTATGAAGCACCAGTTCGAGCATTCGCCGATAGTAACGGTGATGGAATAGGAGACTTTCGCGGACTTACAGAAAAATTAGACTACCTCCAAGACCTAGGCATAACAGCAATTTGGACCCTACCATTTTTCCCCTCCCCCCTCAGAGACGATGGTTATGACATTGCCGATTATAGAAGTATTAACCCCATTTACGGCAACCTAGAAGACTTCCAAGAATTTCTCGACGCTGCCCACGATAGAGGTATTCGAGTCATTATCGAACTTGTAGTTAACCATACCTCCGACAAACACCCCTGGTTCCAAAGAGCGCGTCGTGCCCCAAAAGGTAGCGTAGAAAGAGACTTCTATGTTTGGAGCGACAGTCCTGATAAGTACCCAGAAGTCCGCATTATTTTCCAAGACTTTGAAAATTCTAACTGGGCTTATGATTCTGTAGCTCAAGCTTACTATTGGCATCGGTTTTTCTACCATCAACCAGACCTCAACTATGAAAACCCTGCCGTACAAGAGGCAGTTTTAGAAGTGGCAGACTTTTGGTTAGACATGGGAGTTGATGCCATGCGCCTTGATGCAGTGCCTTATCTTTGTGTTGAAGAAGGTACTAACTGTGAAAATTTGCCGGGAACCCATGTCTTCCTGAAAAAGTTACGGGCGCATATCGACCAGAAATACTCCAACCGAATGTTATTAGCAGAGGCTAATCAATGGCCGGAAGATGCTGCTAAATATTATGGAAGTGGGGATGAATGTCAGATGAATTTCCATTTTCCTTTAATGCCTCGTTTATTTATGGCTTTGCGGATGGAGGATAATTTTCCTATTTCTGACATTCTCAATCAAACTCCTTCTATTCCTAATAATTGTCAGTGGGCTTTGTTTTTGCGGAACCATGATGAGTTGACTTTGGAAATGGTAAGTGATGAAGACCGAGATTATATGTATAAGGCTTATGCTCAAGATACTCAAGCCAGAATAAATTTGGGTATTCGTCGCCGTTTAGCTCCTCTTTTAGGAAATGACCGTCGGCAAATAGAGTTGCTTAATAGTTTACTTTTGTCTTTGCCTGGTACTCCCGTTCTATATTATGGCGATGAAATAGGTATGGGAGATAATATTTATTTGGGCGATCGTAATGGTGTCCGGACTCCTATGCAGTGGAGTGCTGACCGTAATGCTGGTTTTAGTCGTACTAATCCTCAAAAGTTATATGCTCCAGTTATTGTTGACCCTGAATATCACTACGAAACTATTAATGTAGAGGCTCAAAGATCTAATTCTAATTCTTTGTGGTGGTGGATGAAGCGTTTGATTTCTACGAGGGAACGTTTTCAAGCTTTTGGACGTGGTTCGTTTGAGTTGTTACATCCTGAAAATAGAAAGGTTTTGGCTTTTACTCGGACTTACTCTGGTCAACATATTTTGGTAGTGGCTAATCTCTCCCGTTTTGTACAAACAGTAGAGTTAGATTTATCAGCTTTCAATAGTATGGTGCCTGTAGAAATTTTTGGTCGAACTAAGTTTCCGACTATTCAGGAAGATCCTTACTTTTTTAGTTTGAGTGCTTATGCTTTTTATTGGTTTACTCTACAGCCACAACAATCTTATATTGAAACTTTAAGACCTTTGAGTAAACCTCCTGTTTTGACAGTGGCAGAAAATTGGAAAAATATATTTTCTCAGCCAGAAAGTAAGAAAAAGTTAGAGTCAATTTTACCTAATTATTTGAGTGGCTATCCTTGGTTTAGGGGTAAAAATAAAGTAATTCAATCTACAGAAATAATAGAAGTAATTCCGATTGATTATCAACAGAAAGAAACTGCTTTAATATTTCTAGAATTTCACTATACAGAAGGTCCGATAGAAACTTATTTAATTCCTTTGAGCTATTTAGGTCAGTCGGAAATAAGTTCTCAAATTCCTCCCCAAAAAATTATTGCTGAATTACAGATACAGCAGCAAGATAAAACTGGAATTTTGTTTGATGCTTTAGCGCAAAAAGAATTTTTAAATATACCCTTAGCAGCTATCAACAAAAAACAAAAACATCAAGGAAATAGTGGTTTTATTCAGGGAAATAAAACTCATGTATTAGCAGAGATAATGCAGGCAACTACAGAAGATATTCAGCCACATATTTTGTCTGAAAGACACGATAAAACTTTAATTAATTTCGGCACAAGGTTAATACTTAAATTATTCCGAAAACTAGAATATGGTATTCATCCAGAACTAGAAAATGGGAACTTCTTAACAGAGATATCAAAAACTCAAAATTCAGCAATTTTAGGGAATATTTCTCAAACAGCAGGATATCTAGAATATCACCGACAAGGAACTAACTTAATTACTATTGGCATATTAGAAGAATTTATTCCAGAAGCAAGAGACGGTTGGTCTTATACCTCTGATGCTTTGAGGGATTATTTTGACCGAATAATGGTAGAACAAACATCTGTAAATCAGTTAGAAATTCCTGGAATTACTGTTAATAATAGTTTGAATATTGAGATTACTGAATCAGTCTACGATGTGATTGGTTCTTATATTAATGTAGCCGAAAATTTAGGTAAGGTTACAGCAGATATTCATAACGCTTTAGCCTCTGATTCAGAAAATCCCAACTTTTCTCCCGAACAGTTTACGCCTTTTTATCAAAGGTCGGTTTATCAATATATGAGAAACCAAACAGGCAAGATTTTATTAAAGTTGAAAAAGCACCTATCAAAATTTTCAGAAGATACGCAACAATTAGCTAAAAGTGTGATTAATCGTCAAGACATAATTATGGAACATTTAGGTTCGGTAGTCGAACGAAAAATTACCGCTATCCGTACCCGTTGCCATGGAGATTATCATTTAGAAAATGTTTTATTTACAGGTAAAGATTTTGTCATTATTAATTTTGAAGGAGAAGCTACTCGACCTTTAAATGAACGTCGCATGAAACGTTCTCTGCTTCGAGATATTGCAGTAATGTTAGAGTCATTTTATTATGCAGCTAATGTTGCTCTCCGGGAAGAAATTAAAAATGGGATGATTCGTCCTGAAAATATTTTAGCAATGGAACAATGGTCTATATTTTGGTATACTTGGGTTAGCATATCTTTCTTAAAAGCATATCTTCAGAGTACAAATTCAAGTTCATTTTTGCCTCAAAGCGAACAAGAAATACAGGTACTTTTGGACGTTTATCTATTAGAAAAAGTTATCTATGAACTTGACTATGAACTGACCTCTCGCCCTGAATGGATAGAAATTCCTCTCAAACGAATTCAACAATTAGTTCCATAATTTATTCAGACACAAGTTTCCCATTTAGAAAAAATTTGCGAATAATAGCTGTGGGTTGATTTTGCCAAATATTTTTGATGATTAATCACAAATATTCTAATAGCTATCCTAAATAATTTGTGAGAATTTTTCTAATAGTTAAGATTGAGGAAAAACCTTGAAAATTATTACTCCTGACTCCTGACTGTAGGGGCGATTTTCTACGGAATACTCCTAATTGCGGGAATCGCCCCTACCACAACAATATTACAATTGAAATAGGATTGCTAAGAGACTGTTTGTCAAACAAGTATTAAGAGAGCACGCGAAGTGACTAAAATCTCAAAGAGGTAAGACTTCAAAAGGTTAAAATATGGTAAATATCCAGAGGTGGAAAAGTACATACTATTCCTAGATTTTTAAGTGACAAATAGTTGTCTTAATTTCTTATTACCTGTTTCCACCTTCTGTGTTAAGTGTTCCCTATCTCCTTTTTATATTTCCTGATACATTCAATCTCTAAAGCACTTAGCTATTAGCATTCAACTTTTGAAAGTAATAACTACTAAAGTTAGCTCATCACCTTTTTCTTTCCTAGGTCATCCTGGGCAAACATAATTTTTCATTCTCTAGGGAAACTAATCCCTCCTGCCAAAATAATAAGTTAATAACTCATGGCTGAATGCTAACAAATATTCCTAAATCTTATCCCTAATAAATTGTGTCAAATATTAACTATTTATTACTGAAAATTTAGTGATATTCTCAACCAAACTCTAATGCTACAATTAGAAAAAGTATATTAAAGCAGGATATTAATAATATAGGTGGATAATAAATCTAAAAATAGGACGGAAGTCAGTGAACTAAATTCTACTATCGAACTGAAGTTTGCAGGCAATACTGACACAGGTAGTATTCGCTCAGTTAATCAAGATTCTTACTATATAGATCCTCAAGGACGATTTTTTATTGTTGCTGATGGGATGGGGGGACATGCAGGTGGCGAAGAAGCTAGTAAAATTGCTACAGAAGTAATTAAAACTTATCTAGATAGTCATTGGCAGGATACTATAGAATCACCCCAATTGTTAGAAGATGCCTTTATTCAAGCAAATGAAGCTATTATAATTGACCAGGAAAAACATCCTGAACGTTCAGATATGGGTACAACAGCAGTTGTGGCTATCTTCCGAGAACCACAACCTTGGTGTGCAAATGTAGGAGACTCTCGCCTCTATCGACTTCGGGGACAAGAGCTAGCACAAATCACAGAAGACCAAACTTGGGTAGCTCAGGCAGTCAGACAAAATGCTTTAACCTCAGACCAAGCTAGAGTACATCCTTGGCGTCATGTACTTTCCCAATGTTTGGGTCGGGAAGATATGGGTAGGGTAGACCTCTTGTCTTTAGATGTTCAACCAGGCGATCGCCTTTTACTCTGTAGTGATGGATTGACAGAAGAGTTATCTGATGAGAAAATTTATAGTATTTTTGAGATTGCACCTATTTTAAGTTATGGTGATGCTTGTGGAGATATTGCTGAAAAACTGGTAAATGCTGCTAAGGAGGAAGGTGGTCGTGATAATATTACAGTCATAATAGTCGCTGTTGATAGTTGATAAGGTTTGTGACAGAGACTTAAATGCTAGCTTCAATCTAGCTATGGCGGACAATTAGTCCGTAACAGTCTGTGGACTGGATAATGCCGACATTGCCAGGTAGAAGCAGGAATAGGACAGATAATTGTAGATTTTTACAGATTATTGTAGCTTTCTAAGAACGGTTAACTACTGCAAATGACCAAAGTTATTGGTTTAATTAGTGGCACTTCGGTGGATGGTATAGATGCAGCTTTAGTTGATGTTACTGGTGGTCAAACAAATTTGACAGTTCAACTACTAGCAGCATCTACTTACCCTTACCCAGAAAATTTGCGTTCCCAAATTCTTGATGTTTGTGGCGGTGTCTCTCTCTCAATGGCTGAATTGGCTGAACTTAATGATGCTATTGCCCAAGAATTCGCTACAGCAGCATTGACAATTAACCAAAAATATGATAATAAAGCACAACTAATTGGCTCTCACGGTCAAACTGTTTACCATCGTCCGCCCTCTCAACAATTAGGTTATAGTCTACAGTTAGGCCGTGGTGAAGTAATTAGTAATTTAACAGGAATTCCGACCATTAGTAATTTTCGGGCTGCTGATATTGCTGCCGGAGGTCAAGGTGCCCCCTTAGTTCCTTGTGTTGATCTTCATTTACTTAGTCATCCAGAATATACTCGCTGTGTACAAAATTTAGGTGGAATTGGCAATGTTACTTATTTGAAAAATCAACCGCTTCGCCCAAGTCAAAAGTCAAAATTCAAAAGTAAAAAAGAAGAGGAAGTAGTAACAAGTTTAGCTTCACTTCGTGCAAATCAAAAGTCAAAAGTGAAAAGTGAAAAAGAAGAGGAGATAGTAACAACTTTAGCTTCTTCTCAAACAGTTTTAGGTTGGGATACAGGACCTAGTAATACACTATTAGATTTAGCAGTAGAACATCTTTCTCAAGGAAGTAAAACTTATGATAAAAATGGAGAATGGGCAGCAAGTGGAAGACCATGCCAAGAGTTAGTAGAAACATGGTTAAAACAAGACTTTTTCCAACAAAAACCTCCAAAGTCTACAGGTAGAGAATTATTTGGCAAAGACTATTTATTTAACTGTCTTACTGATGCAGAAAAATATAATTTAACTACTGCTGATATACTGGCAACTCTCACAGAATTAACAGCAGCTTCAATCAACCATAGCTATAGAAATTTCTTACCAAATTTGCCAGACCAAATATTATTATGTGGCGGTGGTAGCCATAATTTATATTTAAAAGAAAGGATAGAGAAATTATTAGTACCAATACCAGTAATGACAACTGCTGAAATAGGAGTAGATGTAGATTTTAAAGAAGCTATATCTATGGCAGTTTTAGCTTATTGGCGCTCTTTAGAAATTAAGAGTAATTTGCCAGAAGTTACAGGAGCAAAAGCCAAAGTTATGTTAGGAGAAATTCATCAACCAATTATAGGAAATAGGAGAGATAAATAATCAGAAAAAAATTAGAAAATAATTACCCTGAAGTAATCATTCTACTCAACCTTTGGCTTTTGCCGTTGTCTTATGAATATATTGTAGAATAAGGTCAAAATTATTCCGAACTTCTCCTAATTGTTTTATCCAACTATTAGAGGCAGCAATAGTTTCCTCTTCCTGTTTTATTGCTTCAGCAATTTGCTTTTCAATCTCTGTATAAACCTCAGTTTCAAACTCAGATAATTGTCGCTCTATTTGTGCGTCTAAATCTTTAGCTATTTTCTGAAATTGACTAGAAATATCTTTTCTTAAATCAGCCATTTCTTTTTCTCGTTGACTTTCATTGTGCATTTCCAAAACATCTATTCCCACAGAAACTAATGCCACAGCAGGACCTAAAAATTTAGCAGCATTACCAAGATTTTTAGCAATACCAACTGCTTGCCAAGGTTTAAACTTAAAACCTATAAATTTTCCCACACCTAAAACAGTTTGATGTAAACCACTACCTGCTACATTCCCAGAACGAAGAAAAACATTTCCTGCTTTTGTAAAAGAACTTTTAGTTGCTGCTTTTGTTATTTTTACACCTGCAACTTCAGCAATTTTATTGAGCGAACTAACTTGAGATTTAAGCTGTTGAAAATTTATGCCGTCATTAATATTAGAAGCAGAAATATTTTGCTCTTTATCCAAACAAGAAACAAAAGCTTTAACCAAATCACTATCTAATACTTCTGCCACTGCTTCCCGAATATCTGCGGCTGCTGTTTCGCAAACTTCTTTCAATTTACTTTCTGCTTTTTCATAGCAATTACGAACATTTAATTCTGCTGTTTTATTCAGCTTTTCAAAATCTGCATCAGTTCCCACTGCCATTGCTAATTCATTTCCTTCTTTGACAATAGCTGAAGACATATTTAAGGAAATGCTTTTAACTTTTGTACGGAGTCTGTCTCGTTCTTTGCGGATAGTCCGAGATAGACGGTTAGCTACTTCAAAAAATGTTTTATTTACCGTAGAGTTGCTCAGAAAAATTAACTGAGCATCTTCGACAAATTTTAATGCTATTCTGACTGGAGTATCAAATTTTGCCAAACTACCTCGACTCTCAATAAAAGTATTTAGAGCAGAAATAAAAGTTTCAAACCGACTAATTTCCAGCAAAAAATCATCATTCTCATCAATACCATCACAATAATCTTTAGCATCAATAAAACAAACCGGAAATTCATCAAAACTAAAAGGTTTAAGAGCTTCTATTAAACTGTAGCGATAGTTAGCAATTTTTTCCTCCTCTTCTCCAGCTTCATCAGACATTTTATTAATAACTAACATCATTTTCCAGCGATAACCTTTGTCATAAGCTAACTTTTTGAAATTCTCAACTGTCACAGAGTCAAATAACATATAAGTCAAACAAAAAACTAATAAATCAGCCTTCTTAATTGCCTCATAAGTAATCTCATCATGTTCTTGACGTTCCGTAAAAAGTCCGGGAGTATCTATTACTTTAATACCATTCCAGTCATAATTTGTAGTTTTGTCAGTAGCAATATCGGCATCTATTTTTATATCTCGTTTTCCTGTCATAGCAGAAATAATTGTAGATTTACCTGCGCTATATTGTCCGACAAAGGCAACTTTAATTGCACCTTCTTCTCGATATTCTTTTAATTCCTGCCGGAGTTTTTTGCGGATAGTAGTTAATTCTTCTTTTTTTGCATCGGCTAGTAATTTGTCAAACTTAACTAGAACTTTTTTAAAGTTAGAGCCGACTTTAGCAGCTTGGAATTGTTGATTTGTGTTAGTCATTTTTTTTTGCTCCTAATTTTGTACAGTCGAGATTTTTTTTAACTGATAAATATGTTTTATCCCGTAGGGGTTTGGTCTCCAAAACCTCTATCTTGATTGGAAAGAAAATTAATTTTATTAGGTAGAGAATATTTCCCAAGGTTGAGTCAAACCACCCTCTACCTTAATTTGCCAAAGCAAAAGTAGAAATAGGTAGAAAATATTTCCAGAGGTTGAGTCAAACCACCCTCTACCTTAATTAGTCGAAAAATCATTTCCTAGACAGATTTACTTTGCCAAAGCAAAAGTAGAAATAGGTCGAGAATATTTCCAGAGGTTGAGTCAAACCACCCTCTACCTTAATTACTCAAAAAATCATTTCCCAGACAAATTTACTTTGCCAAAGCAAAAGTAGGAATAGGTAGAAAATATTTCCAGAGATTGAGTCAAACCACCCTCTACCTTAAATAATTTCCCAGACAGATTTACTTTGCCAAAACAAAAGTAGAAATAAGTAGAAAATATTTCCCGAAATTGAGTCAAACCACCCTCTACCTTAA
>NZ_JBNHEQ010000286.1:5282-36176 GCF_050016015.1 Dapis hubbardiae BLCC-M172 | reverse complement strand
AAATAAGTAGAAAATATTTCCCGAAATTGAGTCAAACCACCCTCTACCTTAATTAGTCAAAAATAATTTCCGATACATATTATTTTTCCTCCTATTTTATATATTTAATAACCACATCCTCCTGAATCACAAGATTAATTTCTTCAGGTGTTTTGTTGATTGGTACTTGAGTTTTTGTACCAATAATTATCTTTTTACCAAACTCCCGTCTAACTTTACCAATTACTTTATTAATTCTTTGCTCTGTTAAAGGTTCATAATTTTCTGTAAGCCAATCAATAATACGTTTTGCATAAGCACGATTTAGATAATTAACACCTGTTTCAAGTTTCTTTTGAGTTAATTGTGACTCTTCAGATATCTTTTGTAACTCACTGCTTAAATTATCAAAATAATCCTCAATATTTTTAGATACTGACTGACAAGATTTGGAAAACTCACTCTCAGATTTTTTCAGAGTAGTTTCCTTTTGAGCAATAATTTGATTACTTAATGACTCAGATATTTTCTTAGCAGCTTCACTTCTTTTCTTATCTCTAGATTTAAACAATCCACTAATCGTACCTAAAACTGTACCAACAATTCCAATAACTATACCAACAGGATTGAAAAAAGCTGCTACAGTTCCACCTATCAAAACAATCATACCAGCTATTTTGACAAGATTGCGGCCAAAACTACTGGAATCTTGTGCAGTAAAATCAAAATCAAAAGCACCTAACTCGGCAATTAATTGTAATTCACTCCCTACCTCCTCAACCGCTTCTTTTACTTCTTTGTTAAACTTTTGACTAGCCTCTTGATAGGAATTTTCTAATCTTGATTCAAACTTAATTTCCTGAATTTTTGTCTGCCAACCCTCTTTTAATTCACTCTCATTTTTATTCCAATAATCTTCAGCAAAAGACGGGATATTATTCAAAGCATTCTCAAAAACAGCTTTAATTTTCTGTTGTAAAAAATCCAGAGCATCCTGCCGATACTCATCAATCTTTTTATGAATTTCTCCATGCTTATCTTTCAGAATTTTCGCCAAATCATTATAAACTTCAGACTGTGCTTTTACCCACTTCAAAGGTTCTTCAATCGCACCAACAGTCGAACCCAATAAAGTTTGAGACCTCCTAATTTTTCCATCCTTAATTAAAGACTCTCTCACCAAATCTAAAAAATCCTGTATTCGACTCGCCTTAAATAACTCATTTTTTCGTTTTTTCTCCTCAGCTTCACCAGAAATTTGTGCCGCCAATAACATTACAGGTACTACCTGAAAATAATCATTACCATAATATTTCCGAGCAGAATTACGAATCCGATTAATATGTCCGCCAATGCCACTTTTACCTTCCATTTCAAACAGCTTATTTGGATTTTTCAGAAAATACTCCAACCTCCGCGAGTCTCTCAAATTTTTTGTTACATTCAACAAAATAATTAAAGGTTTAGCCTTCTGCTTCAGCAAATCTAAAAAAAACAACTCAGTCTCCTGAATACTATCATTAGTCACCACATAACAAATAACATCCGACTCATCAATAATACTCTTAGCAATTTCCTCATCACTTTTACCTCCAGGCGCACCAATACCAGGAGTATCAATAACCCGAATATTCTTCCATTCATAAACTCGATTAAAACGAGTAGTCCTCTGTTTTCCCACACCAATAGCATCCCATCCATCATTAGTAATAATTGCATGAAGGGTACTTTTTCCAGCCTTAGTTTTCCCCATAAAAGCAATACTAAAATGACTCAAAGCGCGTTCTTTAGCTCGAAGAGATTCTTTAACACTATCAATTTCTTTGATAATTTTAGCCCTAAGTTCCTGAGAAATTTCCTCTAGTTTACTTGCCACTTCCTGAGCAGAAGTAGCTTCACCTTTTCCACTACTTTTATCCTTTATTTCTTCAATAACTTTTTGCAGATTTATTCCCAAATTTTGCAAAGCTTTATCTGTATGTTTCAACGCTCTTTCTGCAAATACATAATCTATCTCCGCAATAACCGCACACTGACGTATTGCCTCATCATATTCTGGTCCAGATAATAAAATTTCCCGGCGTAGTTGTTCAACTTTTTGCTGCTTCCCACTAAAAGTTGCCAACTTATCCACCAGAGCTTTTGACAACAAAGAATCAGCATTTTTCAGCATCCTCGCTCCGAAAGATATCTGCTCCTTTTCCCCATCCCCAATAAATCTAGTATCAGCAAAAGCTCCCGTTTCCTCTATTTGTCGTTCCACCTCACCATCAGGCCAACCCCAAATTTGAGCTACCTGTTGCGCCATTTGTCGTTCCAATGCCGAGCAAAAACCATCCACATAAGCAATACTCAATATTTGCCACATCGCCTCATTTCTCTGTTGGGGTGCTACTTGCGATGCAATTTCTGTCACAGATAACTGGTATTCATCCTGAGTCAGAATTTTTTCCATTTCTGCAAGAGTCAGTTTTCCTACTTTGCTTTGTTGTGCCAACTCCTGTAACGCTTTTGACTCCTCACTGTGAATTTGTTGGTCAGCACAAACCATCTGAGCTACTAATAGAAAAGGGTAGTCCAACTCTTCATCCGGGGACTGTTTCATAAATAAGTATAATAAACTTTGTACATAAATATAGCCATATATAGCTATAGCCAAATAATGTCAAATCTCTTCGTTTATTGGTACATGCATAGCTACTAAGTATGTGACAAAATTTAATAACTCTCGACCTGATGTTTAATGGTATAATGAAATTGGCACTTAAGTCAAGACTAAATAATAATAAAAACTCATAAATGTTCCCAGCCTTTAGTAATTTTAACTCCTTGATTTATGAAATTAGTTGAGAGACATATTATTCAAGCAACACATCGGTTTTATGCTGAAATTGACCGACTGTGTTTCTTGTCGAAAAATCTCTATAACTATGCTAATTATTTAGTTCGTCAGTCTTTTATATTTGAAAAGAAAAATCTATCCTATTATGACCTGCAAAAAACACTTTCTACTCAAGTAGACTATAAAGCAATGCCAGCTAAAGTATCTCAACAAATATTGATGATAATAGATCGAAACTGGAAAAGCTTTTTAGCAGCGAACGAAGTTTATAAACAACACCCATCAAAGTTTAATGCTCGTCCACGTCTTCCTAGATATAAAAATAAAATAACGGGAAGAAATATTGTAGTTTATACAAAACAAGCTATCAGCAAAAGGGAATTAAAACAAGGAATTATTAATCTAAGTAAAACTGGGATTTATCTGAAAACATTAGTACCTAGTTCACAAATTAAACAAGTTCGTCTCGTCCCTAGACTTAACCATTATGTAATCGAGGTAGTTTATGAGAAATGTGAAAAACAATACGAGCTAGAGAAAAATCGTTGCGCCAGTGTTGATATTGGGTTAAACAATTTAGCTACATTAACTTTTAAGGGTGCCGGAATCAAACCCAAGAGTGATCAATGGCAGACCATTAAAATCTATAAATCAATACTATAATAAAGTTAAAAGCTTCCTACAATCTCAAATCCGGGAAAATAGAACGAGCAAAAGACTGAAAAAACTTTGCAATAAAAGAGAATTTAAAATCAATGACTATCTTCATAAAGCATCTCGTTTAATTATTGATACTCTAATTAATCAGATGCAGAGGAACTCTGATAATAGGGCATAATGAGGACTGGAAACAGAAGATAAATTTAGGGAAAAGAAATAATCAAAATTTTGTATCTGTTCCCTATAATAAGTTAATTGAAATGTTATCTTATAAAGCCAAAATGGTAGGGATAGATGTGATTATTACAGAAGAATCTTATACCTCCGCATCAAGTTTTATAGATAATGATTTGATTCCAGTTTACAAAAAAGGTCAGAAAATAAGAGTCAACTTTTCACCGAAAAGAGTAAAAAGAGGTTTATATCGCAGTGCCAGCAAAGGATTGATCAATGCTGATGTGAACGGTTCTCTAAATATAATGAAAAAAGCAGTCCCAAATGTCTTTGACCATGGGATAGAGGGTGTTGTAGTGCCTCCTGCGGAGGAGCTGCGCTAACACCCAGTCAGGGTAACACCTGCAAAATAAGAATATGTCATATTTGACTATATTTTTATCAACTATCCTTTTAATGATTGTTCAGAGCTAGGAGCATTTTCCATCCTCATCTACAAGTCAACAATAATTTTTCACCCTCCGCCATCGTGAAATTACTAAACTTTTTATCTCATTTTGAGAAGCTCTAAAATTTTTGTCAGAGGGGTTGTTTTCCAGCAAAAACCGTGATATTCTTAAAACAAGAAATATTGGTTGGGCGCGTTCGCCCCTACGTATGATTTTTTATTCAACTAAACAAAATAGATAATGTTGCAGAAAAAACATAGTTCTTAGTATCATCTCATCTCAGAATAGCGATCGCCCATAGAGTAGTCGGTAAAGTATAGCCATGTGCGCTGGCACGCTTTACAAATTGCAGGGGGTGTCCAAGCAGCTCAAAGCTTTATATTATCAGCAATTTATTCTCATTTTATGTTCCCTGTTCCCAGAGCGCAGCGCTATAAAATAGAGTAATTCTATTAATTGAAATAAAGAATTATACAAAAATTGCATTCTCTGAAGCTCTGCAAAAACCGCGACGAAAACAGCAATAAAGGTTGCACAGAATTAAAAACTTTGATATAGTTAATGTAGTGGGTGCTTTTCGCCCCTAAACATGATTTTTTATTCAATACAAAAATATGAATCATACCGAAATCAGCATAACTCTCAAACTATTCGCAGCCTACCAAGAAGCCTACAAAGTGCCCGAACTACAACTAACCCTCTCTCCAGGAACAACAGTATCCCAACTGCTAGAAAAACTCATCAGCCAACACCCCGAACTAGAAAAGTGGCGAAATGTCACCAAATTTGGCATTAACCTCAACTTTGTCCCAGGAGAAACCATCCTTAAAGACGGTGACGAAGTAGTCCTAATTCCTCCAGTAAGTGGTGGCCTCAACAGCTTTAGAATTTAGATATTTTTTTTAGAAAATATAATTTCTTGCCTATCTAACAATAGAGAGCAGATATAAAGGTAAATTTTCATAATCAAATGCTACATTTCCCGATCGTCAAAATAAATAAGATCAAATTAAGAGTATTAGTTACTAAAATCAACATAAAAAAGGTAACAAAAAAATATCTTATCTCCTCACATAAATAAAATTAATATCATGTCCGGTAGCATCGGTATTGTAAGCGCGAAGGTAAAGAAGAAGGCTTTAGTTATCTAGGATAGAAGCTTTAATACCATTTCTCAAAAATTTTTCTACATTTGATTGAGTAGGGGAGTAGGGAATTAGGGAATTAGGGGAGTAGGGGAGTAGGGGAGTAGGGGAGTAGAGGAGTAGTAAAAATAGGGATAATCAAAGATTAAATTTTCTCAAATCAGCAAAAAAGTAATTATCCAAAGGTAATTACTTAATAACTGAAGTCTTAATCAAGTATAGCATTAATGCATGGGAATTGGTATAGGTATAATAGAAGAAATAACCTTAAATCTGGTAGATATTTTTCCAGCTTTACATGGGACTATACCAACGCACATGATATAACTCCAAAAATATTAATCAAATTGATCTGAAAATCAAAAAACACCTTTAAAAAAAATATTTCAGTTACTAGCAAAATTGCGATATAAACAACCGAATTAACTACGAAATGAGAGAATATATTTGTAGCATTCAAGATAGAAAAATATCCATAAAATCAATCTCGACTATTTTTGTCGGGTATGGTTGACGGTCATTTTTACCCATGCTAGTATTCAAAAAATGGTGAACAGTTCTGAGAAATGAAGTAGGGAGAAAGACCATGACCCAGGCCACAACAACTCACAATCAAATCCACAGCACAAATACAAATACAGCCATAGAAAATCTCAAGTGCAAAGAATGTGGAGAAGAATACTCTCTAGAAGCCAAACATATATGTGAAGATGTATGCTTCGGTCCTTTAGAAGTAAAATATGACTATGAAAAACTAAGTCAAATAGTGAGTCGGGAAACAATTGAAGCTGGTCCTAACTCTATCTGGCGTTATCGTCATTTCTTACCAGTAACAACAGACAACGTTATAGACGTAGGAACAGGAATGACCCCCCTAGTAAAATCAGAACGTTTAGCCCGTCGCCTAGGTCTAAAAAATCTCTACATTAAAAATGATGCGGTAAATATGCCTACCCTCAGTTTCAAAGATAGGGTAGTATCAGTTGCTCTGAGTCGTGCTAGAGAATTAGGTTTCTCCACAGTATCCTGTGCAAGTACAGGCAACCTAGCAAACTCTACTGCAGCGATCGCCGCTAAAGCAGGTTTAGAATGTTGTGTATTTATTCCTGCTGACTTAGAAGCAGGTAAAGTTCTCGGTACTCTTATTTACAACCCAACAGTTATGGCAGTTAAAGGGAACTACGACCAAGTAAACCGCCTCTGTTGCGAAGTAGCAAATACTTACGGTTGGGGTTTTGTAAATATTAACCTCCGCCCTTACTATTCTGAAGGTTCAAAAACTCTAGGTTTTGAAGTTGCCGAACAACTAGGATGGAAACTTCCAGACCATGTAGTTGCTCCTATTGCTTCCGGTTCCCTTTACACCAAAATTTATAAAGGGTTCCAAGAATTTGTCAAAGTAGGTTTAGTAGAAGACAAGGCAGTTCGTTTCAGTGGAGCGCAAGCTGAAGGTTGTTCTCCAGTAGCTCAAGCATTTAAAGAAGGTCGTGATTTTATTAATCCAGTTAAACCTAATACTATTGCTAAGTCAATTGCTATTGGCAACCCCGCAGACGGCATCTACGCATTAGAAGTAGCTCGCAAAACAAACGGCAATATTGAAGCTGTGAATGATGCTGAAATTATTGAAGGTATCAAGTTATTAGCAGAAACAGAAGGTATCTTTACTGAAACAGCAGGTGGTACAACTATTGCCGTATTGAAAAAATTAGTAGAGGCAGGTAAGATTGACCCTGAAGAGACTACTGTTGCTTATATCACAGGTAATGGCTTGAAGACTCAAGAAGCAGTACAAGGTGAAATTGGCGAACCTCTAACAATAGATGCCAAGTTGGATAGTTTTGAGAAAGCATGGGAACGCGCTCAGACATTAGAGCGTCTTGAGTGGCAACAAGTTTTGGTTTAATTGTTATAGTATGGGGTTTGGTCTCCAAACCCCTTAGTTTCCCAGAACTAAGAAACCGGGTTTATCAGCGAAATTTTGTGGTTTGAATAATTATGGTAATAAACCCGGTTTCTGCGTAAGTCCTGGAAACTTTAAAATCATAGATTAGGTTTTGAAAGATAATTTTTTTCTTAAAAAGATAAATATATTATTGAACTAACCATCATAATAAGTATTTGCAAATTAAGTATTATCTACACGAACAAATTAGTAAGTTATGGCAATCAAAGTTTTAGTTCCTACTGCCTTGCAAAAATTCACTAACAATGAAGCGAAAATTGAATGTAGTGCTGGTAATATTTCAGAATTAATAGAGTCTCTAGAAACAAAATATCCTGGTATTAAAAAAAGTCTGTGTGATGACCAAGGGGAGCCAAGGAGATTTTTAAATTTCTACGTCAACAGTGAGGATATTCGGTTTTTAGATGGAACAAAAACAGCTCTGAATGATCAAGATGAAGTTAGTATTGTTCCTGCTGTTGCTGGTGGTTAGATAGGTTTGGAAAAAAGGGTTTTTGAGAATCTAAGTTTTTTAAAATTACCCATCAGTTTCTAAAAATTAACTAAATCAATATTGTTACTCTGAAGGATGTGTTAACTAAGTTTAATACGTCCTTCAATTTTTAGATTTTAGCAGATCATTTTTCAGAAAAGTTATATCAACTCTCATTTGAGAGGTTTAATTTAAGTAAAAAAAAGATCGCTATTGATTAGTCAAAAAGCGATCGCCCAAACCTTTTAGTGTTTTTGCTAGCTTATTAGCTATAGGTTGAATTATTAGAGTCATTATGAATGGCACTATCAACACCACCTACTATTCCAGCAAAACTACCTACTACACCAATAGTTTGTCCTGTTACTCTGTTTGCGTGTTTTACTGCTTCACTATGAGACATCTTTTTTTCATCTCTTGCCCAAGCATACGCACCAACCCAAGTGCCGCCAGTGACAACTCCTGCTATTGTTAAAGAAAATGGATCTATCATTTTAGGTTCCTATCCCTATCGTTTTGATTCTGTTAAACTCAACTAGGGCAATTAATCTCCCTTGTTATTACAATTATCATTAATAAAACTTGGTTTTGTCGGTAGGCAAAAGTTGGATTTAGTAGGTAATTTATTGTATTGATTTTTACCCTACTAAGTAGGAAAAAGTTATTTTTTAGGAAACGGTTATTTCAGTTGATTTTATCAATAGTAAAAACCCGGTTTTTCTAATTTTTAATCTGAAAAATAAACCTGGTTTTGTGGGGATTTTTACTTTTTCGCTTCCCTTGTGATATTAGTATAATAGCTTTTACCTGCAATACCATAATTAAAATTACTGATAACTAAAATGACCAGTTCGTTACTTTACCAGAACTATAGCAATCCTAAATAGGTTTTAACATTTTATCGTAGTAGTTTTGTCTCCAAATCCTTTTTGTGCTTGGGTTTGGAGACAAAACTACTACAGTTTTTTCTCATTTAGGATTGCTATATTTTAAGAATTGCTACAGTCTTTACCAAGTAGCAAAAAGTAGGATAAAGTAATCTTATCCACTAAATCCACAAAACCCACTCAATTCTCATGGACCTCCAAGAATTATTAACATGGGCAGACCAGCAGGTTTTGACACACACGGGAAAACCCTTGGACGACCTGCAAAAGGCAATTTTGCGCGGTACCTGGGAGCGTGAAAAATACTCGGATATTGCCAACTCCTATCATTGTACTGAAGTTCATGTAAAAAAAGTAGCTTCTCAATTGTGGAAAACACTATCACAGAGTTTGGATGATGGAGAACAAATAAATAAATCAAATTTACGAGCAATGTTCGATAGGTGGCGAGTCTCGAATCTCTCAGTCTTCAGTAGACATATCGGACACATTGGAAATGTCAGCGTCTGTAGAAACCCCTCACAACCGCCAGAAATTACCAAGCAGCAACAGAGCGATCGCTCGCCTTCCCCAAACAACAAACCCCGTATAGATCGCTCCGAAGCACCAGACCTAGAATATAGTTGCGATCGCCACCAGGAACTCTCTACCCTCAAAAACTTCCTCCTAGAAAAACCCACTCGCTTAATAGCAGTTTTGGGAATGAGCGGTATGGGAAAAACAGCGATCGCTCTTCAGTTACTATCAGAAATTGAAGATAAATTTGACTGTATAATCTGGCGGAGTCTTCGTGGTGTCCCAACTCTAGAAACTACTCTCAAATCTTTAATTCAATTTTTTTCTAATACTAATACTGACCAAAAGCACAAGAACCTAAAGGAAGGAGAACAGCTATCTTTACTAATAGAATATCTGCGAAATAATCGCTGTTTAATCATATTAGATGACCTGCATCAGGTCTTAGAAAAAAATAGATTAGTCGGTCATTATCAACCAGGATACGAAAATTATAGAAACCTTTTTCAAACTATCGCAGAATTATCCCATCAAAGCTGTCTAATTTTCAACAGTTGGGAATTACCCTTAGAAATAATAGATTTAAAAAATAAAAATGCCCCCATTACTTGCTTACAACTAGAAAGTTTGGGGAAAACCGCCAATAAAATCTTAGAAAAAGAAGATTTATTAGATCAAGATAAATGGTCTGAATTAATCAAGATTTATGGAGGCAACCCCCACTGGTTAAAAATTGCAGCAACAGTAATTAAAGATTCATTTGGAAGTAGAGTAAGAGAATATTTACAATACAAACCTCTATTTTTAGGAGAAGAATTAACCGTTATCTTAAAACAGCATTTAAGTCGATTATCCGAGTTAGAAAAGCAGATTTTATTGCAAATTAGCTCTCAAAAAGAACCAGTTTCCATATCTTGGTTACGGGAGAATAGCGATCGCTCCAACTCCGATATTTTAAATGCTATTAGGTCTTTAGGGAAGCGATCGCTTATTGAAAAAATCGAAGAGCAAAATTCAACTCTATTCACCGTTAAACCAATTTTTAAAGAATATTTGTTAGAGCAAACATGATAAACGTTTGTTACAAATAGTAGGGACGTTCGCATTTTTGTTATGCAACGCCCCTACTGAAGAAAGAAGGAGTAAATTTTGAAAAAAAAGGGGAAAAAGTTTTCCTTATCGATGAGAACTTCTTACTTTTAACTTCTAATATAAAATCCGGTTGAACCGTCGTCATTGCGAGGACACGAAGCAATCTCAAGAGTACGCGGAGCTTGCTTCCTCCCACTCCCTTCCAGTCGCAATGACTGAGGTATATTAATTATCCGGATTTAATATAACTTCTGACTTCTGACTTCTAACTTCTGACTTCTTAAGATGCTACTTTCGCAGTCGATCGCCGTCGCCGTCTTCCCACAGGTTTCACAGTAATCTCTTTTTGAACTTCTGCTCCACCTTCTGCATCTGGGATTTGCATCAAGAACACCAACAACGGTTGACCTTGAAATTCTCGTCTTAGCATTCGCTGAATACCACATTCAAGCTCATTTTGCAACCCAGACCAATCAACTTGAGTATTGTTATGACCATTCAACTTTGTATATTCAGGCCAGTAATTAATCAAGCTCTTTTCTAATGTTTTAGTAACAAGTTCTTCCAATTGTGCTTTTGCAACAGAACTCACCACACCACGCAAATGTAACTGAGGTCTACCAATCAATTTACCATCCAAACCAACTGCCAACGCTACAGTAACAACACCATCTTCCGCTAGTTGTTGTCTCTCCTTAAGAATATTGTCTTCAACCATACCGGAACGGGAAGAGTCTACCAGTTCAATACCAGAAGATACCTTATCTGCTAAACGAATAGAGTCTTGAGTCAGTTCCACCACATCACCATTTTGAATCACAACCATATTTTCTGGAGGAACTCCCATACCTTGAGCAGTTTGGCTGTGTTTTACTAACATCCTATGCTCTCCATGAAATGGGATAAAGAATTTCGGACGAGTCAGCGCCAACATTAATTTTTGGTCTTCCTGACAACCGTGACCAGAAACATGAATACCTTTATCTTTACCATAAATAACATTTGCTCCTAGCATCATTAGTTTATCTATGGTATTGACAACAGCGATCGTATTTCCAGGAATAGGGTTAGCAGAGAATACCACTGTATCTCCTTGGCGAATTTTTATTTGTCTATGTTCGCCTTTGGAAATACGAGTGAGTGCTGACATTGGTTCCCCTTGAGAACCTGTAGTCAAAATCAATAGTTTTTCATCAGGTACACTCCGGACAGTATGCAAAGGTACAAATAAACTATCTTCACACTTAACATAACCAAGATTGCGAGCATGAGCAATCACATTAAGCATAGATCGCCCTACTACTGCTACCAACCTACCATGTTTTTTCGCTAATTCTAGAACTATTTGTAATCTATGTACACTAGAGGCAAAAGTTGTCACCATTACACGTCCTGGTGCGTTGGAGAATACTCTATCTAAGTTTGGATAAACTGATTTTTCTGAAGGAGTGAAACCAGGTACTTCTGAATTTGTGGAGTCACTAATTAAGCAGTGAACACCTTTTTCTCCATATTCTGCCAACTTTTGCAGATCGAATTTTTCTCCATCTACAGGAGTATGGTCAATTTTGAAGTCACCTGTATGGATAACTACTCCTACTGGTGTTGTGATCGCTACAGTAAAGCTATCCGCCATTGAGTGAGTATTGCGAATATATTCTATACTGAAATATTTACCTAATCTAACAACATCACGGGGGCGAACAGTTTTCAATTCTGTGCGATTTTGGACTCCTGCTTCCTCTAATTTATGGTAGAGTAAAGCCATCGCCAGTCGAGGTCCATAGATAACTGGAATTTCTACATTTTTCAAATGGAAGGGTATGCCACCAATATGATCTTCGTGACCATGGGTGACAATCATACCTTTGATTTTATGGCGATTTTCATGCAGATAAGTTACATCTGGTAGGACTATATTTACACCGTGCATTCCATCTGTAGGAAAAGCTAATCCAGCATCAAGTAGAATGATTTCGTCATCATACTCAAATACACAGGTGTTTTTGCCTATTTCATGGAGTCCACCTAGGGGAATAATTTTTAGAGCGGAAGCTGATTTTTTTCTAATCATAATTATCCTATTTTTACTGTTGTTTACTTTGTCTGATTTTGAGTGATTATTAATCATATTTTATACTTATTAAAATTTAGAAAAACTAACTTCTTATATACAAGATTTTAGTAATACAAATAAGGATTAAATAATCATTGCTCAGGTTGATAATATTCAGTTTTGGGAAAACTTTTTTGCCGATCCAAGGTAGCTCATAATAAACCTAATTTACCCATTTCTGCTGATAATTTTTCAGTGACTTCTGTTGGAGGATCGCATAATGGAGGGCGAGTAGTACCTACTTTCCATCCTAACAGATTCAGAGCTGCTTTGACAGGAATAGGATTAGTTGTAGCAAATAGCGCTCTAGATAAGTTAAATAATTGTAGATGAATTTCTGTAGCAAGCTGCACTTTCCCTGTTTCAAATGCTATTATCATCTCTTGTAGTTGCTTTCCTACCAAGTGACTAGCTACACTGACAACCCCACTACCACCAATAGCCATTAGTGGCAAAGTTAGAGAATCATCCCCAGAATAAATCTTAAACTCTGGTGAAGTCAACTGTCGAATCTGACTTGCTTGGTCTAAATTACCACTTGCTTCCTTAATAGCAACAATATTAGGAATTTCTGCCAGTCTGGCTACAGTTTCTGGCTCCAGATTTTTACCTGTACGCCCTGGTATATTATATACCATAATTGGTAATTCTGGAGTAGCTTGGGCGATCGCTTGAAAATGGTTATAAAGTCCCGACTGTGGTGGTTTATTATAATATGGCACCACTTGTAATGAACCATCTAAGCCTAATTTAGCTGCTTTTTGGGTAGCTGCGATCGCTTCTCTTGTGGAGTTTGACCCAGTACCTGCTATTACTTTAGCTTTTCCTGCCACTGCTTTTTGAACTACCTGAAATAGCTGATATTCTTCTTCCCATGTCAAACTAGGAGACTCACCTGTTGTTCCACATACTACTAATGAGTCTGTTCCATTTTCTGTCAACCATATTGATAACTTTTCTGCTTCTTCATAGTTAACACTACCGTCTGGGTTAAACGGTGTAATCATTGCAGTAAGAACTCTACCAAAATTTACCACACTATTTCCACTCCTTCTAGCCATTATTTTAATTTATTTCCTAGGTCTTCTTAATTTTTTTTGTTATTTAATAAACCTAATTTTTTTTTAGATTCATATCACCTTACAGTTTTTACGACCCAAAATTATTCTTTTTGTTTTTGTCTAACTGTATTCTTAAAATCGCCTATTCCACTTCTATAAATTTCGGAAAAAGGTACTTAAATTACCAATGGATAATCGCTCGTTAATTCCCAGAAGTTTAAACCCTCTCCTTTTAAGGAAAAAAAAAGCAATAATATATTCCTGATCTTCAATCCTCTCTGTTTTAACCACAGATAATTATCCATTATTAATTAATGAAGCCCTTTTTTTATTTATGTTTTTAGCACACTAATCTAAAATGTTTCTACTGGCATCCTCAACAGATTTTTTGCTACCAATAATTCAGCTATTTGTACTGCATTCAAAGCAGCTCCTTTTCTAATCTGGTCTCCACTTAACCATAATTCTAATCCGCAAGGATGAGAAATATCTTGACGAATTCTACCCACCAATACATCATCTTTACCACTTGCTTCCATTGGCATAGGAAAATAATTTTCTTGCCAATTTTCTACCAATGTAACTCCTGGCGATCGGCTTAATATTTCCCTTGCCTTAACTACACTAAATGGTTCAGCAAATTCTAAATTAATTGCTTCTGAATGCGCCCTTAATACTGGTACCCGGATACAAGTTGGTGTAATTCTCAGTTCGTTAGAGTCAAATATTTTTCTTGTTTCATTGACCATTTTCATTTCTTCTTGACAATATCCCTGATCATTAAGTTGGGAATTATGTGGGAATAAATTAAATGCTAATGGGTAGGGAAAAATATCTGTTGTGGGAGCTTCTCCATCTAAGATTTCTTTGGCCTGGGTTTTCATTTCTGCCATTGCCCTTGCTCCTGCCCCACTTGCTGATTGATAAGTGGCCACTACCAATCTTTGGATTGGCTGGACTTGATGTAATGGCCATACTGCTACACTCATTAATATTGTTGTGCAGTTAGGGTTAGCAATTATACCTTTATGTAAAGCTGCTGCTTTTGGGTTAACTTCTGGGACTACGAGAGGCACTGTAGGGTCCATGCGGAAAGCACTAGAATTGTCAATAACTACAGCTCCAGCCTCTACTGCTTTCTTTGCCCATACTTTTGATGTAGACGCACCTGCTGATGCTAACACTAAATCTACTTCTTTAAATGAATCATCTGTTACAGCTTCTACTTGTAGGTTTTGTCCTTTAAATTTTAAGGTACTACCTGCTGAACGCTCTGATGCCAGTAGTTTTAATTCTGCTACTGGAAAGTTTCTCGTTTGTAGTAAATCTAGTAACTCTGTACCTACTGCACCAGTTGCTCCTAATATTGCTACTTTATAGGACTCTGACAAATTATTTTCCTCCTTTTTCAACTATCTGATTTTTTTTATTACTTATTATTAAATCCAATATTTTTTAATGCTCCTCAATCCGATTTATAACTTTTCTTTTGATTATTATTTTTTTATAGTGATTTACAGATATTTATTATCTTAACTCATGGACATCATCATAATATTTTTCAATATTCTGCTATTGGATTAATTTTTCTGGATAACATAAAATTAATGAACAGATATTAATAAATCTTTTTTATTAAATCAACCTAGTCATACTATGACTTTCACCATATTAACACAATTAAAATTTCAATAAAATTCTCTATAGGGTTCCTTGTCGTTATGAGATAAACTGGTTTTTACCTTATTTTTATCTTCCCAGTAATTAATTTTCTCTCAAACCTATATTTTTTTTTACCTCAGCAATATGATAATTACTATAGATATTTAATCTATCTTAGTAGATAACCATACAATATAGAATTTGTTGACTCATCTACATCTATCTAAAATATATAATTTATCATTATTTTGTATAGAAATACATTCATTAATATATCATAATATTAATTCTTGCAATTAGATTTTAGGATAGGGAAATCTTAAACCAAAGCAATGACAATTAAAAAAATTAAGATACAAAAAAAATATTATTAATAACTATAATGTCTAACTAAATAAATTTACCCCCTAGGGAAATAATATGGTTATTATATAACAACTTGAGGACACGGAAGCAAATAAATGTAGTAATTGTTACATATATAAGTATTTTATCCTAAAATATTTGATGTTGCTTCTATGTAAAATCTCAACTTAGTTCTAGTTTACCAAGAACCAGTAAATAACAATAAACTTAAAAAAGTCCTAAAGTTAAGCTATTACTGACCGTGATAGAGGGATAATATAGTAATCTACACAGACTAAGTGTTAGAAATTATGGAAATACTCAAGTTTCCCAAGTTAAGGAATATTTATATACCTTAAGAGAATCATAACCTATAAATACTGACTAAATTAGACAAGCCGATGAAAGTTACCCAGGAAAGACTGCCAGCTAGCCAAATAGGTCTAGAAATTGAGATTACACCAGAAATGTCCAAGAATGCCTATGAGCAGGTAATTCAGAAATATACCCGTTCGGCCAATATTCCTGGGTTCAGAAAAGGCAAAGTACCTCGAAACATATTGATCCAAAGGCTAGGAAAAGATTATATCAAGGCAATGGCCTTAGATGACTTAATCAATAATTGCTTAGAAAAAGCAAGGGAACAAGAGCAAATAAATGCAATAGGCCAATTTGAACTTAAAACACAGTTTGAAGAGCTGGTAAAAGATTTTGAACCAGGACAAGAAATGGCTTTCTCGGCTAAGGTAGATGTAGAGCCAGAGGCTAAAGTTGACAACTATAAGGGATTAGTGGTTAAGGCGGAAGAAGCTAAGTATGACCCTGCCCAAGTTGATGAGTTTCTGGAAGAACGTCGCTCTCAAATGGCAACATTAATTCCTGTAGAAGGAAGAGCTGCTCAGTTGGGAGATGTGGCTATAGTGGATTTTGTTGGTGTAATTCCATCGGAAACAGAGGGGGGAGAAGCCAAGGAAGTCCCAGGTGGTAAGGCTCAAGATTTCCAAATGGATTTAAAAGAAGGACAATTTATTCCTGGCTTTATTGAGGGAATAGTGGGAATGAACCCAGAGGAAACAAAGGAAATTTCTGCACAGTTTCCTGCAGAATATAGTGAGACAGATTTAGCAGGTAAGCCAGCAGTATTTACTGTAACTTTGAAAGAACTTAAAGAAAAGGAATTACCAGAATTAGATGATGATTTGGCTCAAGAAATTAGTGAGTTTGAAACAATAGCTGAATTACGGGAGTTCTTGGAGAAAAAATTTACTAAAGAAAAAGAGGATCAAACAAAACAAAATAAGGAACTAGCAATAGTAAATGAGCTGGTGACTCATATAGAAGTAGAAATTCCAGAAACATTGATTAAAAATGAAGTTCAACAAATGTTAGCCCAAAGTGCCATGGAGTTGAGCCAATATGGAATAGATGTTAAAGAATTATTCAGTAGCGATAAATTGCCGGAAATGCAAGAGCGATCGCGACCTGAAGCAATTGAACGGTTGAGAAGAGATTTGGCCATAGCTACAGTGGCCAAAAAAGAGTCTATTACGGTGGAGGAAGAAGAAATAGCAGCAGAGTCAGTTAAGGTAATGGAACAGCTCAAAGGAAAGGATGTCGATCCAGATAGGTTAAGACAAGTTGTGACCGAAGACCTGTTGAAAGAAAAAACTATTAAATTTTTAGAAGAAAATGGGACTGTGGAATTAGTCCCTGAAGGAACTTTAGACACAGGGTCAGAAATACCTCAAACTACAGAAGTAGAAACTCAGGTTGAGGCAGAAACACCTCAAGCTAGTGAAACTATTGTAGAAGTAGAGGCAGAACAAGTAGCTACTGGAGAAAAATCTCAGGAGGAAGAAGAGTAAATTGGCAATAGTCCGGATAACCGGACTACCAAGATTAGTCAAGGTACGGCATAATATTATTTAGCTTCAGAATCTACTGAAGCCCAAAATATAAAATTGATAAATAAACCAGTGTATAATGGTTATATCCAAATATTCTGATAATTTAGTTAGTAGTTATAACAAGTTACAAGTCTACTCTGGTCCTAGTAATATTGTACCAATGGTGGTCGAACAATCTGGGATGGGAGAAAGAGCTTTTGACCTCTACTCACGACTGCTCCGAGAAAGAATAATTTTTCTTGGAACTCAAGTAGATGACAATTTGGCAAATACTATCACAGCCCAAATGTTATTCCTGGATGCTGAAGACCCAGAAAAAGATATTCAACTATATATCAACTCTCCTGGAGGCTCAGTTACCGCTGGAATGGCTATATACGACACTATGCAACAGGTACGACCTGATGTAGTGACAATTTGTTATGGTTTAGCTGCAAGTATGGGGGCTTTTCTTCTATCTGGTGGGGCAAAAGGTAAGAGAATGTCTCTCCCTAGTTCGAGAATTATGATTCACCAGCCTTTAGGTGGTGCCCAGGGTCAAGCTGTAGATATTGAGATTCAAGCTAAGGAAATCCTTTATCATAAACGTAAGCTAAATGAATTGTTAGCAGAACATACAGGTAAACCTCTAGAAACAATAGAGATTGATACAGAGCGTGACTTTTTTATGTCCGCAGAAGAGGCTAAAAATTATGGCCTGATAGATCAAGTTATTACAAGACAGAATCTTCCTGTACCAGGAGAGTCTGTCCCTGCAATGTAAGAAGAGGCAGTTATGTCTAAATACGACTCCCATCTAAAATGTTCATTTTGTGGCAAGTCTCAGGAACAGGTCCGGAAGTTGATAGCTGGACCTGGGGTTTATATCTGTGATGAATGTGTAGAGTTGTGCAATGAGATTTTAGATGAGGAGCTTTTTGACTCCAATGCTACAGGGGCACAACCAGCAATGCCACGTCCAGCACCTTCACCTCAAAAACGAGGGACTGCTGCTAAGAGATTATCTGTTAATCAAATACCTAAGCCTAGGGAAATTAAGAATTATCTGGATGCTCATGTTATTGGGCAGGAAGAAGGTAAAAAGGTTTTGTCTGTGGCAGTTTATAACCACTATAAACGTTTGAGTTTTGTCGAGGCGAAAAAAAGTGGCAAGTCCTCTCAAGATGAGGTGGAATTACAAAAGTCTAATATTTTGTTGATTGGGCCGACTGGTTGTGGTAAAACTTTATTGGCTCAAACTTTGGCGGAATTATTGGATGTGCCTTTTGCTGTGGCAGATGCGACGACTTTAACTGAAGCTGGATATGTTGGGGAGGATGTGGAGAATATTTTGCTGCGACTTTTGCAAGTGGCAGATTTAGAAGTGGATGAGGCACAACGAGGAATTATATATATTGATGAGATTGATAAGATAGCTCGTAAGAGTGAGAACCCTTCTATAACAAGAGATGTTTCTGGGGAGGGTGTACAGCAAGCTTTGTTAAAGATGTTGGAGGGAACTGTGGCTAATGTTCCTCCACAAGGTGGTCGGAAACATCCCTATCAAGATTGTATTCAGATTGATACGAGTAACATTTTATTTATCTGTGGTGGGGCTTTTGTTGGTTTGGAGAAGATAGTAGAGCAGAGAAGTGGTAAAAAGTCAATGGGTTTTATTCAACAGAGTGGAGAGGGTAATCAAGTTAAGGAGAAAAAGGCTATAGATTTAATGAAGGAAATGGAACCGAATGATTTGGTGAAGTTTGGTTTGATTCCAGAGTTGATTGGACGAATACCTATGGTGGCTGTGGTTGAACCTCTGGATGAGGATACTTTGATGGCTATTTTGACGGAACCTCAAAATGCTCTGGTGAAGCAGTATCAAAAGTTATTGCGGATGGATAATGTGAAGTTGGAGTTTGAGGAGGATGCTATACGGGCGATCGCTAAGGAGGCGTTTAGGAGAAAGACTGGGGCGCGAGCTTTGCGGGGTATTGTTGAGGAGTTGATGTTGGATGTGATGTATGAGTTACCGTCTCGGAAGGATGTGACTCGTTGTACTATTACTAAGGAAATGGTGGAGAAGCGATCGACTGCGGAGTTGTTGTTGCATCCTTCGTCTTTGCCTAAACCGGAGTCGGCTTAATTTATCACAGAATTTAGGTAGGGGAACTATATCAAGTATTGAAAAACTATAACGTTATAGATATGTAGTGTTTAGAGCAAGCAAAAAAAGGTAAGTTCCGTTTATGTTTGGCTTCTAAAGATACACTTGAATAAAAATTTTATATGCTTATTGGACTGATAAATCTAAAATTGTGTGTGGTGAAGGATTTATAAGTACCCTTTCACAACTTTAGTTTGATCAGTCCTTAAGCAACATAATACCAATAGATATGTTTGTTGAATAAAAAATCATGTGTATAGACGAGTAGACACCAATGATTACATACTACCATGATTTTTTTGTGAATGCAAGAATAAATTGTCTTTTTTGCTGATTTTTTTGGAGCTTCACAGAATGCAAATTTAGATTAAATTTTAGGTTGCATTTATTAATCACAATATAATGGTGAAGTTATATCATGTCCGGTAGCATCGGTCTTTTCAATAATTAATAATTACCTCTTCTTGAAAAGAAGAGGATTGGTTAAAAGGAAAATTTTTTCTTTTTTTCTCCATGAATAGAGAGGCTTTATACCCATTTTTTTGGTAAGGTAAGGGTAAGGAAGAAGGATTTTTATCTAGAACAGAAGGGTTAAAAGCACAAAAAAACTTAAATTTCCCATAACTTAAATTTCCCATAGATATTAACAGTTAGGTTTACACAAACGATACAGCGGACATCATATTAGAAGTCAATTCTTTAATAAAATGACACACCAAGAACTTAGGTATTATGTTTTAGCTCATCGAGAGGATGATGATGCTATAAAAGGGTTGATTAAACGAGGAAATTCTAATACTCCTAACTATCCGTTTCCACAAACAGAGGAAGATATTTAGGAAAAAATTGGAAAATAATCAAGTTTAGAAATCATGTTGGAGACAAGCTATTGTTGAAACTGGTTTAATAGTCAAAGGTAAACTTTACCTTAGTTTATTTGACAAGTGCGCTGAAATTCTTATTCTAATATTGTTATTTTGATAAATTAGATTTATTAAAGTTAGTTTAGTGAACTTAAAATCATTCTTAGAAAAGTTTGCCTTGAATATATTCAGGCGATGAACCTACAAATTTTTTCCCTTTTTTATTTGCCTCTTTTAAATTAAGGTCAATATCTTTCAATTTTGCAGGTCTCCATAAAAGAGTATCATTAGGATTATTTTCTCTCATTCGTTTTAGAGCAGTATTTCTACTTTTAGTTGCATAACAATATTGACAACCAAAACCACAAGTATCATAGATACCAATATCAATTGACTCTACACAACCACATTCTTCTCTAGTAGGTGCTGCTTTTAGGTGAGTTTTAAAATTAGGTCGCAACATTTTGATAATATCCATATCAATACAATGAGCTTTTTCAACACCTTCACTTATTAAAGCATCATCACAACAGGAATATAATTTAATACCTCTTACTTTAGCAATATCTCGGAGTTGTTTAGTAAGTTGCTGTTTTTCTTCTAGGGAAGGATGCTGAAATTTGATGTTATTTTCTACAGCAACTTTACCTAAATTACGCTCTGTTTTATCGTAAAAATTAACAAAGGATAAATAGCAACGTTTTGTATAACCTTCTAGTTGTTTACTGAGAAATTCAAATTTTTCTAAGTGATAAGAAAAGGGTGTTATATCGCTAAGTAAAATCGGGTCATATCGCCACTGAATTTGATTAGGTGAAAGTTTTTGAGATAGGTTTTGAAAAGTTTCTATTGATTTTTGAAGGGGTGGGTTATTTGTTTCTATTGCTTGAGGATATCCATTAATACTGAAATGGAAATAGTAAACATATCCTTGATTAGTGAGAAAATCAAGGTGTGGTAATATAGGCTGAGGATTACGAGTCCAAAATGTTATAGCTAGACAATCTTCTGGTTGTAAAGAGACTTGATAAACTTGATAGTTATATGGGTTAAGTCTATGGCAAAAACCTGTTTTGATTTGATTGAGAAACCATTTACTGTAGAAAGCTGGAATATCGGTTCTACGACTTGCACTTATAATTTTCATTTGGCTTATTTTACTTGGTAAATATATAATAGTTCCTAATTATAATCTTTAATTGAATTCAACATCAACTAATGCTAGATTATTTTTATTTTCACCCTGACATTCAATCTGCTTATAGTGCTGTACATGAGTGGTTAGCAAAGCAACCAGAAGCTAAAGGTTACAAAGATATTTCTTTACAAGAAGCAGGAAAACTATTATCATAAAAAACACTTAAAAGTGCTGCTGCTCAATATAATCATTTTTTTCCTGCACACTATTTTAAAGTAATTTACACCCTAGAAAATATAGTAACTTCAGCAAAGTTATTGAATTGGATAGATACAAATCACCATATACTTTTAATTGATATTGGCTGTGGAGCTGGAGCTGCAACAATAGCTTTTTTAGAAAGAATTATTTGTTTACGAGAAAGTGAACAATTTACAAATTCACTAGAGATTTTGTGTATAGGAATAGATATAAATTATGAATCATTAACAATATACAACCAATTGATGGTAAAAGTTAGAAAGTTGCTTGAAAAATTAAACATTAAATTAACATATACAACTTCTGGAAAAAGCTTACAAGAACTAGCTAAAAGTCTTCTAAGCTTTATTAATAAGCCGTGTAATCAGTGGGGAAAACCTTGTATATATGATGCTATTCTTCTCCAATCTAATGTTGTTTCTGGTTTTAAATCTGGTTTTGATTCTCTTCAAGAACGTTATAAAAAAATACAGAAATTAGGACTAACAACAGATAAAATTATAGATAGTGAAGATGAATTTGGATTTGATGAAGCCCGTGCATATAAACGGTTAGCTCAGGATGCAAAAATTGATAACTTACATATTATAACAGTAGGCACAAAAGGCTATGCAACAAGTGTAAAACAAATAGCTGATTCACTTAAATTAGTATTTGATGAAAGTGGTCATACTATAGAACAATATGATAAATTTAATTGTAAAATTATTTATTATAATCCATATAATTGTTTGTGGGAGGGCGGTAAAGAATATAAATCAAACAAACCATTTCATGTGAATTTTTCTACTATTACTAATGCTGATTTAAAAAAAGATAAACACTGGGAAAAATTAATTGATTTACAAAATCTAGAAAAGGCATGGGTAAGAGCCAGAAAATATCTAAAATCAGAATCATTACCTGACGAAATTGAATACAGATTATTTGAAAAAAACCTTAGTCAAAACCTTCAAAGGTTACAGCAGCAATTGAAAGTTTATATAAAAGAAGTTGTTAATTCAGAGGATAATCTAGATTATAAATTTCCTAAAAATGTATCTCAGAGTCGCCCTAAAAGTTTATCAAGATTAGAAGGAGAAATTCTCTCAACTGCAATTATTCAAAAATTCGGCAAAAAGGCTTCTTTATTAAATGGAAATAGCTATGCTTATCGTGTTTCATCATCTAATAGTAACACAGAATATTTATATAATTCTTGGTTTACTTTATATCGTGATTTTCTTGCAAAAGTATGCACGATAGCACAGCAAAAAGAAAATCAGAATGGTGTAATAATTTGTGTTGATATAGAATCTTTTTATACAAGAATAATTCAAGACCGTCTGATTGAATTAACTGGAAAAGAGTTAACAGAAAGTAAACGGATACGTTGGCTATTAAAATTACTGCTGTCAAAAAATTTGGATGAGCATGAAATAGGTTATGGTATTACCCAAGGAAATATTGGATCTGGGTTTTACGCAAATCTTTATTTAAAACCAATTGATGCTAGATTTGGTATGCAAGCAAAAGATAATGAGTGGGGTGTAAAATTAATTCGATATGTTGATGATATTATACTTATTATTCCTGATAAAAATGACGTAGAAGAAGTTTTAGAAGTGCTGAAAGATGAGTTAGAAAAGTTAGGATTGAAACTTAATGAAAGTAAAACAGAAAGGTATGATAATATTTCAGAGTTTGTAGCAACTCTGGAAGACAATAAATTATTAGATGAACTAGATAATAAATTTAAAGAAGTAATTAATCCTCTCTATATTTGTAATAGGAAATATCGTAAGGAGTTAATTAAAGCAGATAAAAGAGATAATGATAATCGATGGTGGTATTTAATAAGAATATATCAAAAATGCTTGGTTTATATTGAAATTTATATTGATGTGTCAGACTTAAGCCGAGGAATATATAGGTATTTATGGGATGAAAAAAAACGACAGGAAGGACTTCAAGAAAAACCAGAATTAACATTACCAAGATTAATTGATGATATTAATGATGAAGAGATTTATAATTGGGCTATAATTTTTCAGGATTGTAACTCTGACTGGATTCAAAAAAAGAATCTATTACAAAAGGAACTTATTAAATTGTTTGTAGATAGCTGGAGAGAATTAGCTGATTTATTAAAACACTCAAGCAGCCGAGAAAAAATTAGTAAAACCAAAAAATTAAAGTCTTCTCTCCGTTTTGCTTTTAACAAGTTATCTTTACTTGGTCTTGAAGAAATAAAGGAAAAAACAGTTTATATTTTGTGTGAACAACCTTGGATTTTTAGTAACCTATTGCTAGTTTTGGAGAGTTTGTCTAAACAAGGATATAATAATGGCGTAGTTGAAGTAATAGCTTATTATGAAAACAACTCATTACAAATAAGTGAATATATTCGGGCAGTTTCATTAAGAGCATTTCGTTTTTCAAGTCAAATAAACGAGTATATTTGGGAAAAAATAGTTGAATATTCTGTAGGTGGAGCTTCTACTGTAGAAAAATTAATGGCAACAGAAAGTTGGCTTTATCTAGGTCATCTATCATATCAATATGTGGAGGATAGTCAGATAAAATCTATTTATAATGCTTTACGGAATGAACAAAATAATAGATTAAAGAAAAACTATATATTGATTTTAGCAATGTATGATAATCAAGCAATGATTGAAGAAATAGATAGTAGTGATTATATGCTTAAAACTGCTTATGATATTGCATTAGAAGGAAGTGAGAGTGTGCAAGAATTATTGAATAATGAAGAACCGAAAGTTATTAGAGAAAAATACTATAGCACCAAGAAACTTGGTGGAGCAGATGGTGAAGTTGATTTCTACTAAATTTAGTTTATGTAAAGTGATAGGAAAAAATTATAACTCTCTCTGATAAACTAGACTTGGTATTAGATATTTCCCGATAATAGAAAAATAATCTTTTAGGTACTATTTAAAGTAGTTGGCGATCGCCTTCTATCTCTCTATCACAAAAAAATTATTAGTAAAATCACTTTTGCAAAAACTAATTTGCTGAAATTTAAAAATTTAAGGATGTACTAAAGTTAATTAAAATATCCCTTTTCAAGCTACGACTTTAATTGGCAAGGCTAGATTTCAACAGTCAAGAAATGAGACTTTCCTCTGTCTACAATTAGGTTCACTTGTTTGGGTTTCTACTCTCCAGCAAAGGTCGTTTGTTTGCTACTCATATCTCTTCAATATAAAAGTATTCAAATTCTTATTAAAGTAGAGATTTGAATCAATTTTGTTGTAGACTAAAATAAGCAAAATTTTTCTCTGGATAACTGTAGCTTTTTACTAGCGGATGAAAAACTAATACTATGGCAACTATTAATAATAAAACTACTGTGATTTTTAGTGATTTTTTGAATACAGAAATTAAAAGGGAATTTAACAATAAAATAAACCTTATAAATGAATTATTTAGGTAAGCATTTTCTGCGGAATGCTTTGCGCCAGCAAAACGGAGTAATGGGGTAGCAAAACAGCTATTCATCTATCAGTTATTACTGTTAGTGCGCCATAAAAGATTTATTAATTAAGCCATAATTCAATCTTAACTATAAAAACCTAATCTCTTGACCTTCAAGTCTATATTCATTTAAACACCTTTCTTAAGGGCAGACTCTTATTGCTGTTTGCGTAGCATTCCGCAGGAAGAGCTGAAAGCTAATAGCTGAATACTTAAATTATTAGATGCTAATATCACAATAATTTTATCTCAAGCATTACCTCTTGCGTCTTGCTTTTGTTTAACTTAAAAATAACCACAAGTTAACCAAAAAATTGTAATATATACTAACTTGATTGATGCTGTTGAATAAAAATGTCTAAATACAAAGCTATAGAAGTTAAAAATCTTGATAAAAGCTTTAAAGGTAAACCTGCTCTGGCAAAAGTTAATATCAATATTGAAGTAGGTGAAATGGTTACTATAGTTGGTGCTTCTGGTTCTGGAAAATCTACTTTGCTACGACATATTAATGGTTTAGAAAAAGGAGACAAAGGTACAGTTTATATATTTGGTACAACATTACAAACAGATAGTAAATTTCACTCAAATATTAGAAAATTACGTTGCCAAATAGGTTGCATTTTTCAGCAGTTTAATTTAGTTAAGCGACTGACAGTTATTGAAAATGTTTTAGTTGGAAACTTAGGACGAATGTCTCTAGTAAATTCAGCACTACGTCTATTTACAAAAGAGGAAAAAATACAGGCACTTGCTGCATTAGAAAGAGTAGGAATTTTAGAACAAGCTTATAAAAGAGCTTCTCAACTTTCTGGAGGACAACAACAAAGAGTAGCGATCGCTCGTTGTTTAGTACAGAGAGCTAAAATTATTTTGGCAGATGAACCTATTGCTTCTTTAGACCCGGAGTCTGCTCGTAAAATAATGGAATTATTATGCGAACTTAACCGAGAAAATGGTATTACTATTGTTAGTTCTTTACATCAAGTTCAAATGGTACGTCGCTATTTTGAGCGGACTATTGCTCTGAAAAATGGAGAGGTTGTATTTGATGGTAAAACAGTTAATCTTGACGATAATAAACTTGACAAACTGTATGGTGCAGCAGCAGCAGAACTTATTTTGACTGGTCATGGAGAATTGATTTAGGTAAACTAAATTATAGTAATTTAGTAATTAGTAATATGATGTAATTAGGGATGAGTCAGGAGTTAGGAGGAGGTAATAATTAATAATTAATAATTAATTGTTAATTGTTGAACACCCTCTACTTAGTTAGTTAAATACTCATCCCTCTCAGAGGATTTTATCGCAAAATGTAATTCCTAAATAATTGTTTCATCCAAAATATAATTCAGACAACAAAACAATTGGCACTTGAAAAAAAACGATTAGTCTGATGATACATATAGTACATATAGTATAGATAAATATAAAAATCTTTAAGGATGCAGTGGAAATGAACAGAAGAAATTATTAGGACAAGAAATTATTAGGAAAAGTAATTCAGATCAAAATCAAAGGTTTTCCGGAGCAGAATCAAGTCAAATCATACCAAATTGATACATAGATAGCTACAGTCAAAAACAGAAGAGGAAATAGAGAAAAACTTCGGATTAAATTCATTGCATAGATAGTTACATTACAATAGTCTGGAAAACTATTAAATATCTATCAATTTGTGTATTTTTTTTGCCATCATTTATACACCTGATACCAAATTATATTACTCAAGATATTCTATGCTAAATCAACTTAAACTCTCTCCCCATTTCCCCTATACTCTATCTCCTCATCTACATAAAATAATACTCTATAAACCAGATTTAGTATTATACCTTGTTATGGTTATACAAAGTCAAAGATATATAAAAAAAAATCGAATTTTACAAACTAAATCTTTTCTCTTTGTCTTAATTTAAGCAGTTTTCGCTTGAGATTTTTTTTCTAACAAACCCCTAATTGAAGATTTTTCAATCAACCCAATTAATACACCATTTTCACTAATAACAGTTAGCTGATTAATTTGCTTTTGTTCTAACAAAGAAACTACTTCTAATAGGGAAGTTTGAGCAGTTACAACCTCAATTTTTGTTACAGGTTTCATTAATTCTTTGACCTTTACCAAAGGCCATTCAGAAGTATTAACTATTTTCAAATCATCAACATTAATTACTCCTAATAACTGCCCTGCTTCATCTGTAACTAAAAACTCCTTTCTACTTTCTTTTCCAATAATATATTCATTCACAAATTCTCTTAAAGACAGATTTTCTGAAACAATTGGACTATTAGGAACAATAGCATCTACAGCAGTTAAATCCGCAAGCACACTTTGAATTTCTCCATATTGGGCAGAACGACCAGCATTTTGTAGAAGAAACAAACCAATAAGAATATTCCAAAAATTAGGAAAACTATTAAATAAAAAAGTAGGAATTAAACCAGAAATTATTGCCAACCAACCAAATCCTTGACCTACTCTACTAGCAAAAATAATTCCTTTGTAAGGGTTATTAGTAATTTTCCAAACAATAGATTTAAGGATATTACCACCATCAAGAGGTAAGCCAGGAATTAGGTTAAATAATGCTAGAGCTAAGTTGATATAAGCTAAGAGTTGAATAATTGATCCTACTGGTCCGGTAATGGCTGTAAAAATATTAATTGCTGTGAATAAACCAAATAATACTAGACTGACTAAAGGACCAGCAATTGCTACCCAAAACGCTTCTGCTGGTGTTTTTGATTCTCTATCTAAACTAGCTAAACCTCCGAAGATAAATAGGGTAATTGATTTTACTTCTATTCCTTGATATTGAGCAACAAAACTATGCCCTAACTCATGAGCTAAGACAGAGGAAAATAACAATAATGCTGTTATTAATCCTAGTATCCAAGGTAAAATCCCATCCAATTCTTGAGGAAATTGAGTTGCTAGGTTACCACCATAAGTTAAAGTCAGGAGACCTAACACCAGAAACCAGGATGAGTTAATGTAAAATGGTATGCCAAATAGGTTTCCGACACGAAAAGATCCATTCATAAATTTATCCTTTTAAGTTAATCTTTAGTTAAGGCTAATTTTACATCTTTGAAATTCACATATTTACTGTAACAAAATGTAAATAAGCTTTGTTGTTTCTTGATATAGTGGTATCCCTCCCTCTATGTTCGGTCATAGGGTAATTAACTAAATTATTTTCTGATAAAATTTCTCATATTTTATCACAATATATAGCTTCTTCCAATTGAGTAAGGTACAGAACTTAGGATGTGCAGACTGAAATAATAATTATATGTGAATTATCAATTAATATAGGTGTTATCTCAATTTTATAAACATGGGTTACTAATAGTGGATATTGATTATAACTAGCTGTTTTTTGTATTAAGATTATTGATATTATTTACTATGAATTTAGCCATTTATATATACTGTGTATGGAAAAATATTTGGAGCTATTTGCCGAAAAATATCCCCATAATTTTATGCCTCATTCAATTAGATAATTGGTCTCTACATCAAAATTTAAATATGTCAATTCCTGAGAATATAATTTTTTTATTTCAACCAGCTTACTATCCAGAGTTAAATCCAATAGAAAGACTATGATTATAAATAAAAATAAAATTAAAATGTGAAATATTTGATAACTTAGATGAACTCAGAAAAGGTTAACATCTATAATTATAGGATTAACTTTTCGGACAGATATAATCTCTAGTGGGATAAGATTTTATTTGACTCAAGGCTGGAATTTTATACTAAATCAAGCCCTAGGTTGTAACATTTTTACCTATGGTTTATGTCTACATTTTAAAACTTTAGAGGTCTCAACCCTCCCCCTTTTAAGGAGATGAAAAAAATATTCGATTCAATATTTAAAGCTTCTGATTTCAGCCAGAGGTACTGTTCAATAATTAATAATTAATAATTAATAATTAATAATTAATAATTAATAATTAATAATTAATTATTAATTATTACCTCTTGTTATAAAGAAGAGGATTGGGTAAAAGGAATGTTTTGATTTTTTCTCCATGAATGGAGAGGCTTTATACCTTAATTTTTCGGTAAATGATAACTGATAACTGAAATGACCTTGGTTAATTGTAGATAAAATAAAAATTAGTAATAAATATAATAGTTTTTTATGAAGAATCAACCATTATGGATAGCTTTGCTGAGTGGCGGAATAACTACAATCGCAACTGCTATTTTCACACTGGTTTATCCGCCAAATTTTATGAGCAAAACTCATCAGAATTATGCCCTCGCCTTTACAGCAGGTATAAGCAGTTTTTTCACAACATTTAGCTTAGGTATGATAACTGCCCAAAAACTGCGTTCTTCAACCAATAGATTAGAGAATTATCTAGAAGGTATTTATGAAGGGAACTATAATCTTAGGATTCCTATTTATACTAATGATGAATTACAAGATTTGAGTAAAAAATTTAATTCTATGGCTGATGTGATTTGTAATCTTCTAATTAATATTAAAATTCAGGAGAAAAATAGTGAACATGATAAAGAAAAAAATGCTAGTCAAGTGATAAAATTGTTAGATAAAGTAGATGCTGCTAGTCATGGTCAACTTTATATAAAAATCCAAGTCAGATGCGAAGAATTGGGAATAATTTGTTATTGCTTTAATATGATTATCGACAAATTTAGGCAACTTGTTAAGGAAGTAGATTATGCTGGTCAAAAAGTTGATATTCTAGCGACAGATAGCCAAACGACTTTTAAAAACTTATCCTTAGAAAATCAGTATCAAGTAGAAGAAATAGCTTCTTTACTCAACACCTTAGAAGTAATAATTGATTCTTTTTATCAAAGAGCATACATAGCCTGGGAAGCTGAACAAGTTGCTCAAGAAATTAGTAGTTATGCTTCCACAAGTTGCCTGGAAATAGATGAGGTATTCAATGAAATTATCGCAGCACATACCTTAATTTCAGAAATTAATCACAAAGTCAAAAGATTTGCTGAGTATAATTGTGATTTAAACAAAATCCAATCTTTAATTTCTCAAATTAATACTCACAGTAAAATTTTGTTACTAAATACCGATATTTTTGCTTCTAGAAAAACTAGCAATGAAGACCTAGTAAAAATAGCACAAGAATTGCAATATCTGGCAAATAATTGGGAATTAGTAAAGAAAAAATTGGAATATTTTCAAAGTAATATTCAAAGTTTAAATCTGACTATTCCTGAGAATAGTCTAGCTTTAGCGAAATCACAGCCTAAAAAATTGGGAGAAGAAGTTAAGCGAGGGCTAACTAAAATTGTTCGGAAAGTCTATAAATTTAATAACTATATAGATAATGTTGCCTCTTGGGGAGAAAATCAGGTAAATAATCTGCAAAAACTCACAGATTTTTTACAAATTATTCACGAGAAAAATATCGCTCAAGCCCAGGTAAAAAAAGAAGTAGATGACTCCTTACAAACATTATTGAGTATTGCAGAGAGTTTATCAGAATCAGTGCAAGATTTTCGTTTATAAAAAAATAATTATTAGAAAACTTTAATTGCCAGAGTCAAAGGCAAAATGACGATTTTTTCCCCACAGTAGAAATTCCTGAAGGAGGCAAAAGATAAATGCAGAAAATTCACCACTTTTCACAACCAAAAATTTCACATCCCCAGAGATATATCTATATTTATGGAAAACTTTAATTGCCAGAGTCAAAGGCAAAATGACGATTTTTTCCCCACAGTAG
>NZ_JBNHEQ010000286.1:0-5182 GCF_050016015.1 Dapis hubbardiae BLCC-M172 | reverse complement strand
AGGAGGCAAAAGATAAATGCAGAAAATTCACCACTTTTCACAACCAAAAATTTCAAATTGCCATCTGAGTTCGGCAAAAGATAAAAGAGGAAAAAAATTCATCTTTCCACAGCTATATCTATTATCTATAGACTCATCTACTTTTTTATTCCCTCTTCACTCTTCCCTCTTCCCTCTTCCTTCTCTCTTCTTCCTTCTTCAAAAATCTAAGGAAAAACTGACTATTTTCCAAGGTGAAATTTCACAACTCTTACTCTCAACCTCAACATTAGATTCACTAACATCTTGCTCCAACAAATTCACAACTTTTCCTATGCCTAAACCAGCGTCACTTTCCAAATTTAACTTTGCTTCTCTTCCCAAACATTCATAACATCTGAAAATCCAACGTTGATTATCCTCTGACCGTTTCAACGCCATCAAAATTAAGTTCTCAGTTTCCCAACCTAAAAAACGATAAGTTTGTGGCAAATTTCCATGAGATTTTTCTTTACTAATCAAAGGCATTATCTGTACTAGCAAAGGCATATTTAACTCATAACCTCGTTGCACAGTTCCAGCATTTTCCCAACTTCCAATATGAGGATAAATAGCATAAGTAAATTCGTGAATTCCTACATCGGCTTCCGAGTCAGGCCAAGTCGAACCTCTCAATAAAGTTAAACGTAATTCATCTGGTTTAGCATCATATCCATATTTACAATCATTCAATAAACTTACTCCATAATTATTTTTACTAATATCTGCCCAATGTAAAGCCGGAACTTCCCATTTTGCTTTCTCTCTTTCTGTCTGAGGTTTAGTAGTTCTCTTAATTGCTCCACAAGGAATTTCATAAGTAGCAAAATCTGCTTCTATATTTATGGGAAAAGCTGCTTTGACTAAAGTATGTTTTTCCTGCCAATTTACCCAACTTTTAATTTTTAATAGTGGGGAGTCAATTTCGAGAATATAATCCTGACGAAACTCAGAATTACCTATTTTTCTAATTACCCGCAGACAACTTTTTAATTCCCCCTGTTCTACCCAAAAAATATCTATTAATTTTGCTGGAGATAAAGGATGTTGCTGATAATTCGGATCGATATTCCAAGCATCCCAATATTGACCTTCATCACGAAAAGCTTGTAATTTATTTCCTTCTGGTTTCCTCAGAACTTCCCGTTGATTAATCTTGTCAAAAATACTCTCTAGATTTCCCGTTGCTCCCTCTACCTTTACCCGTAATAAATTGTTCTCTAAAACCAATTTTTCTTTTTCTAAACTAACAGTATTGACATTCTCAATTTTTTTTGCTATCTTCTCTGTATACTGGGCTATATTTGTGCGTATATGTGGTTTATTGCCCAAGTCCGAAAATCCAGAACATAACCAAAACACACGATAACCAACCCCTGGTATCTCAGAAGCAACAAACAGTAAATTATTATCCGACACCTGAGAAGTAAGTATTTCCCGAGCATTGTCATAAACTTGCCAGTCATCATCCCTACTCTCCAAAGAGCTTAGATGTTCGGAGTTAGGTCTTAGGGAAGAAGCAGAAGAAAAAGAAGATTTAGAAATTGTTTCTCTTCCTTTTCCACCTAGCCTCCCTTGCCTTCCTTCTCTCTCCTCATCTCCATTCTCTAACTCAAAGCTCTCCCCCTGTTCCCTAAAATCCTTTTTTGTGGGAAGCGCTGGCAAAGCAACCGAAATTAATTCCGACCTCTGCCAATTGAGAGAATTAAACACAACTATCGGATAAACCATCCCACCAGGAAAAGCATCCAAAAGAAAAGGCGGGGAGACATCAATATTAACAGCAACCTTAGTCATAGCCTCAGCCAAAATTTCCTTACCCAACCTTTCCACTTCCCGCCAATTATTATTAGCATCCACATAAACTTCCGGAATAGCCGAACCAGGTAAAATATCGTGAAACTGATTAAACAAAACCAACTTCCAAGCCATCTCCAAATCATTCTTTCGATAAAAAGAATCAGTCATAATTGAGGCAAAAACAGAAAACAACTCCGCCTGGTACAACAAATTTTCACAACGGCGGTTCCATCTTTTTTGATCTGCATGAGTCGTATAACACCCCCGATGAAATTCCAGATAAAGTTCATCTTGCCAAATAGGAAAAATACCTAAATTTGCCTCTACTAACTCAGTCAAAAAATTCTCAGCAGTCGAAAACTCCAACACAGGAAAAAAACCAGACTCTTGCCATCTCCTACCTACCTCCAACATATCGCGAGTCGGACCTCCGCCGTGGTCTCCCACCCCAGACAACCACAAAACATTTTTGTTCCCAGTTTTTGTAAACCATTCACAAGCGTACTTTGCCATTTTTACAGGTTCAATACTTTCTCCTATCGGCAGTAACATCAAACTTAAAATTCGACTTTTATCTGGAGCTTCCCACCAAAAAAATTCAAAAGGAAACTCTGTAGAATCATTCCAACGTAACTTCTGAGTAGCAAAATATTTGATATTTCCTCCTTGCAAAATTTGCGGAAGTTGCCAACAGAAACCAAAAGTATCTGGCAACCAAGCGACAGGAGAAAATCTGCCAAATTTTTCCCAAACATAACGTTGACCGTATAAAACTTGTCTAACTATTGATTCTCCTCCGACAGTATTTAATTCTGGTTCTACCCATAAACCAGCAGCGACTTCCCACTTATCTAAATCAATTTGTCGTTTAATTCCATTAAATAAGTCTGGTCGATTTTTTTCTATCCATTCATATAGTGCCGGAGTCGAATGACAGAAAATAAGTTCGGGAAAATCTTCTTGTAAATTCAGTACAGATGTGAAAGTTCGTTGCGCAGCTTCCCAAGTTTCTTCCACATCCCATAACCAAGCTAAATCTAAATGAGCGTGACCTAATAATTTTACTTTTAAACTATTAATATAGTTGTCAGAAATTTTAGTTATTTCCGAGTGGAGCTTTAGTAGCGATCGCTCAAACTTTTCTCTTTCTCCAACTGTCTGCCAATCTATCAAACTGACAGATTTTTTTATTATCTCTAAGTTTAAGTAGCTCTCAGATTCTACTTTAGTCAAATATTCGAGCAAAATTTCCAATCTATCCGCCATCAAACCAGGGTCTAGCTGATAATTTTCTAGATTTTCATAGACACACCAAGACTTTACCAAAGCACCTCGGTCATGTTCCGGACTTACCAATTTAATGCCAATAATAAAAGTCTCTCCAACTACCGCCTTTTGACTCAGCAAAATTCGACTCGAACAGTCAAACAAATCTCCCGTTTGTACTAACTTGCCATTGACATAAACTTCCGCAGATTGAGCCCACCAAGTCAAACCCAATCTTAAAGATAAGTCAGTTAAAAGATAACCGTTTAAATGTGGAGGAATTATCAACTTTTGCCCTAACCATAAAACCTGTTTGCCTTTTTCCCAAGCAATATGTTTTCTTTCATTTGTTGTAGCTAAATCCCAATCATCTAAATTTTTAAGTGCAATAATAGGTATATCCTTTTGCCAATATCGCCATTTATTTTGAATATCTACTTGCGTCAATTTTCTAAGTTTTTGAATTGTTTTGGAAATTTCTGGAATTGAAAATTGCATAAAATTTTGATTGACTGATAAGGGTGAGAATGACTATCTATAGTTTTTTTCATTTCAGATATGAAACTAGATTTAGATTATCATTTTTTCTCTCCTACTTAATTTTCAGAAAAATATTTCTAACCACGGTCTTTGAACTGAGAAAAATAAAGCTACTATAAGTATCTAGAGCTTTTTTTGAGTTTAGATGTGAAACTAGGCTGTAAGTTTTCCTCCCCTGCCTAACTTTCCCAAAATTCTGTTTCACCAAAACCTTTAGACTTAAGAAAAATTGACTCAAACAGTCAAAAAAATCTCTAAATATTTCCCCTGTCTAGTCAAAGCCACTCCCAAAATAATCCTTTAAATCTAGGAGAATAATTTAGATATCAGCCTGAAGATAAAATCTATTTACCTAATTTTCCAACCAGATATTTGATGTGATAATTTTTGTCTAAAGAGACCAAATAAAAAAATCTAAAAAATCTCAATTTGCCGATCAAGTTACCATAAGCATTCAGAGATTTATTTAACTTCAAATATCAAGGTAGGTTTCATTTTCTATCCTCCTACCTAACTTGCCAAAAATCCTCTCTAACCAAAACCTTTAGACTTAGGAAACTTTGACTCAAACAGTCAAAAAAATCTCTAAATATTTCCCCTGTCTAGTCAAAGCTACTCCCAAAATAATCCTTTAAATCTAGGAGAATAATTTAGATGTTAGCCTGAGGATAAAATCTATTTATCTGATTTTCCCACCAGATATTTGATGTGATAATTTTTGTGGAAATTTCCCGCATCAAAAAAATGGATAAAATTCTAATTCAGTCATCAATTTACCATAAGTATCCAGAGATTTATTCAACTTCAGATATAAAGCTAGATTATAATTTTCTCTCCTCCTGCCTAACTTTCCCAAAATTCTGTTTCACCAAAACCTTTAGACTTAAGAAAAATTGACTCAAACAGTCAAAAAAATCTCTAAATATTTCCACTGTTAAATCAAAGCCACTCGCAAAATCATCCTTTAAATCCAGGATAATAATTTAGATTTCAGCCTGACGACAAAATCTATTTATCTGATTTGTCCACCAGATATTTAATATGATAATTTTTGTCAAAATTTCCCGCATCAAAAAATCGAAAAAATCTTAATTTGCTGATGAAGTTACCCTAAGCATCCAGAGATTTATTCAACTTCAGATATAAAGCTAGATTATAATTTTCTCTCCTCCTGCCTAACTTTCCCAAAATTCTGTTTCACCAAAACCTTTAGACTTAAGAAAAATTGACTCAAACAGTCAAAAAAATCTCTAAATATTTCCACTGTTAAATCAAAGCCACTCGCAAAATCATCCTTTAAATCCAGGATAATAATTGAGATTTCAGCCTGACGACAAAATCTATTTATCTGATTATAAAATCAGATATTTGATATGATGATTTTTGTCAAAATTTCCCGCATCAAAAAAATGGATAAAATTCTAATTCAGTCATCAATTTACCATAAGTATCCAGAGATTTATTCAACTTCAGATATAAAGCTAGATTATAATTTTCTCTCCTCCTGCCTAACTTTCCCAAAATTCTGTTTCACCAAAACCTTTAGACTTAAGAAAAA
>NZ_JBNHEQ010000285.1:0-29497 GCF_050016015.1 Dapis hubbardiae BLCC-M172 | reverse complement strand
AATTATTAATTATTAATTATTAATTATTAATTATTAATTATTAATTATTAATTATCCACTACTCCCTATTTTCAAAATGATTAATCAAACCAATATAAATCGAACAGTTTTAAATAATGGCATAGTTCTAATTACAACAGAAAATACAGTTGCTGATATTGTGTCAGCTAAAATATTCTTACGAATAGGTAGTCGTTATGAAGCAAAAAAACAATCAGGAATTTCCCATTTATTAGCAGCAGTTTTAACAAAAGGAACAGAAAAATTATCCTCTTTAGAAATTGCTAATAAAATTGAATCAGTAGGAGCAAGATTAGGAAGTGATACAACAGCAGATTATTTTTTGCTGAGTATGAAAACAGTATCAGAAGACTTTGATGATATCTTTCAATTATCAGGAGAAATAATCAGATATCCTTCCTTCCCAGAAACAGAAATTGAATTAGAAAAACGGATTACTATTCAAAATATTCGTTCTCAACTAGAGCAACCTTTTACCGTAGCATTCTCTCAATTACGAGAGATGATGTATCAAAACCATCCTTATGCTTTATCAACTTTAGGCACAGAAAATACAGTTTCTCAAATCACCCGCCACGACATTCAAAAATTTCATCAAAGTTACTTCCGTCCAGACAATATAGTGATATCTATAGTAGGCAAAATTAACAACGAAAAAGCCATTGCTTTAGTAGAACAAATCTATGGAGATTGGCAACCACCAATAACACCTCTACCAACTTTAAATTTACCAACAATAACTCCTCAACCTTTCACAGCAAAAAAATACCAAGAAACTCAACAATCTATTATTATGCTTGGGTATTTAGCAGCAAATGTTAATAGTTCTGATTATGCTCCTTTGAAATTACTTAATACTTATTTGGGAAATGGTTTATCCAGTCGTTTATTTGTAGAACTAAGAGAAAAAAGAGGTTTAGCTTATGATGTTTCAGCATTTTATCCTACCCGTCTCTATACCTCTAACTTTACAGTTTATATAGGTACAGCAGCAGAAAATACAGAGATCGCTCAGAGCGGATTAAGAGTAGAAGTGGAACGCTTAGTTACTAACTTACTTAGTGAAGAAGAGTTAGAAGTATCCAAAAACAAATTATTAGGTCAGTATGCTTTGGGTAAACAAACAAACTCACAAATCGCTCAAATTTTAGGATGGTATGAAATCTTAAATTTGGGCATATACTTTGACAGTAAGTTTCAGGAAAATTTGGCAATGGTAACAAGTGCTGAAGCACAAGAAGTTGCCAATAAGTATTTTATAGAACCTTATATTTCAATTGTCGGACCAGAAAAAGGTAGTGATTCAACAATTAATAATTAGGGTTTGCTGAATAAAGTCTTTTGGCATGGGTAGGAGACAGGAGAAATGGAAATTATAGAGGAGGTAGTGGTAAAAATTGTCCCAAGATTTTTCTGCCATAATCATCCCAAAATACTAGCTTTTTGAGCTTTTTAGACAGAAAACCTTGCACTTTTTTCGACCAAAAAAGGCTGAAACTAATATCTGTCAGTGCTTTTATCTTTAATCAGCAAGCCCTAATTAATTATTAATTGTTCTGTAATAGTAATACCATTTCTCTATGAAGTTGCACTTAATAAAAGATGAGAATAGCTAGTTTCATTAATTGATAATTGATAATTGATAATTGATAATTGATAATTGATAATTGATAATTGATAATTACCTCTCCCTAAAAGGTAGAGGATTGACGAATAAGGAAAAGATTTATTTCTCTTGGTCGATTAGATATGGCGTTTCGGCTGTCGCCGACATATAAAGCGAAGCGGCTCTGCACTCTTCGGGAAACCTCGCCATCTCATCCTGACGGACTGCTCCGCAAACGACCGCTTTTTTCCCTTGAAAGGGGAGGCTTCAAGGCGTGAATGATCTAATTGTTTAATTGTTTAATTATTAATTATTTCGGTACTAAAGTCTCAGCAACAATTATTAAGTGCATTCTTACAAAGAAATGGTATAAGAATTAGTTAAAAGGATTTTTTTTCTTCTCTTGGTCGATTATATATGCTGTTTCGCAGCGTTTTCCTTTCCTGCGGATGGTACGAAATGGAACATGAAAAACAAAGTTTTGCGTTAGCTAAACGACCACTTTTTATCCATGAATGGAGAAACTTTATACCTAAATTTTTCGGTAAAATTAAAAAGTAATATTTTATCAAAACTTTAACTGAAACTTATAACTTATATAAAAAAACTGAAACTTTATTAATGCCTAAGTGTAATGTTAAGAAACTTAATTGGGATAGGAATAAAACTTGGCAAAAGTTCAAGCTGGATATTTAGCTTAAGTTGTTTGACTTTATTGGTAATTATAAGTAGTTCCAGCACTATATGGGGACAAATACCTGTAGAAACTAATTCTATACCTACTACTATTAATCGACCAACACTTAAAGCAGGTAGTCAGGGAGAAGAAGTATTAGAATTACAAGGAGTTTTGAAGTTACTAGGATATTACTTTGGGGAAGTAGATGGAGTTTATTCTGAAACTACTACTACTGCAGTTGTTAAATTTCAAGAATCTGTGGGATTAATCCCCAACGGTATTGTTGACCAAAATACCTGGAACCGTTTATTACCAACAGCCAAAACTTATAATTATACCAATGGAACTACAATACAAGAAAATACAAACTCAAATTGTAATTGTTCGCAAAATCAAACTTTACCTACCATAATTAACGACTCTCCCCCAAAAATTGAATCAGATACAGAAACCTCTAATATTGATTTGCCAATTCTCAAAATTGGTATGAGAGGTAATGCAGTTAGAGGATTACAACAACGTCTAAAGGCCAAAGGTTTTTTAAAGGAAAAAGTTGATGGAATATTTGGCCCTAAAACTCAAGCTGCTGTTAAAAATGCTCAAAGAAAATATCAACAAGAGCAAAATGGGATTGTAGATACTTCTCTATGGATGACTTTACTACGTTAATCAAAAAATTGGTCAAATATGGTAAACTTACAGATGTAATTATGTAACTTAGAAATAAGAAACTCCGTGTGCCTAAATCAGAACGTAAAATTCTACTAGATTTTGAAAAGCCTCTGGCAGAATTAGAAAACCGTATAAATCAGATTCGTGAACTAGCTAAAGATTGTAGTAGTGTAGATGTTTCAGAACAAATTCATCAACTAGAAGCAAAAGCAACTAAACTACGTCAAGAAATTTTTAGTGGTCTTTCCCCTGTACAAAAACTACAGTTAGCCCGCCATCCTAGGCGACCAAGCACTCTGGATTATATTCAAGCTATCGGTGATGAGTGGATAGAATTGCATGGTGACCGTGGTGGTAGTGATGACCCAGCAATAGTGGGAGGTTTGGCCAGAATCAATGGTAGACCTGTTGTAATTATTGGTCATCAAAAAGGACGAGATACAAAAGATAATGTAGCTCGTAATTTTGGTATGGCCTCAGCAGGAGGATATCGAAAATCAATCAGATTTATGGAACATGGCAATCGCTTTGGAATGCCAATTATAACATTTATCGATACTCCAGGGGCATGGCCAGGTATAGAAGCCGAAAAATTAGGACAAGGAGAGGCGATCGCCTACAATCTTCGAGAAATGTTCCATCTAGATGTACCAATAATTTGTACAGTAATTGGAGAAGGTGGTTCAGGTGGAGCGTTAGGTGTGGGAGTAGGCGATCGGTTACTGATGCTAGAACATTCTATATATACAGTTGCTAGTCCAGAAGCTTGTGCAGCCATTCTCTGGAAAGATGCCAGCAAAGCTTCTCAAGCAGCAGATGCCTTGAAGATAACTTCCTGGGATTTAAAAAAGATAGGAATTATTGATGATGTAGTTCCAGAACCAAATGGTGGCGCTCATTCTAACCCTTTGCAGGCAGCAGAAAATCTCAAAAAGGCTATAGTAAAAAATCTAGATGAATTAAGCCAGTTAAGTAGTCAAGAACTCCGAAAACAGCGTTATCAGAAATTCCGTTCTATAGGAGTATTTGTAGAGACATAAAAATGAAAACTCTGAAAATTCCCAGAAGTTTCAAAGGCTGGTTGAATAACTAGAGGCAGGTTTTAAGCAGGGGAAAATATCCTATAGAGTGTAATATTGTAGTTTATTGGTGAAAATCCTGAATAACCGTCGGAAATTATTATTTAAAAGTATAAAATTTCCATGGCTATTATGATATAATCAAAAATTTTACTCAAACGAAAAGGTCTGAAAAAGTGAAATATTAAAGATAGGGTTACAGCTAGATATTTTGTATAACTGAGGAATGTAGGAGTCTATTTCCAGGTTTGAAGCAGATAGATTTTATCCTATTTCTCAGCTATGTTCTCAATTTAGAGAGAGACAGACAACAGCGTTATACAAAATTCAAAAAAGGCTGTTACATTCATTCTTTGTGATTTATTCCTACAGTTTAATAGTTTATGGCTTGCATTCGTTGTCAAAATCAAAGCTTTTTACTCCATTTTTTGTCTATTTATCTTTCCTGGCTCCGGCGTGACTTATCTCTTTTTACTTGTTCTGTCACTGTAGCAATATTTTCAGAAAATGGTATAATAAATGTTGTACATAAATATAGTCTTATGTAGTCAAATAATGTCAAATATCTTCGTTGATTTGTACATGCATAGCTACTAAGTATTTGACAAAATGTAATAACTATCGACCTGATGTTTAATGGTATAATGAAGTTGTCGCTTAATTCCCGACTAAATAATCAAAAAAATTCCGAAATTATCATAGCCCAAGTGTAATTTTAACCCCTTGATTTATGAGATTAGTTGAGAGACATATTATTCAACCAACACATCGGTTTTATGCTGAAATTGACCGACTGTGTTTCTTGTCGAAAAATCTCTATAACTATGCTAATTATTTAGTTCGGACCTCTTGGATATTTGACAAGACAAATATCTCCTATTATGACTTGCAAAAAACACTCTCTACTCAAGTAGACTATCAAGCAATGCCAGCTAAAGTATCTCAACAAATCTTGATGATACTAGATAGAAACTGGAAAAGCTTTTTAGCAGCGAACGAAGTTTATAAACAGAATCCATCAAAGTTTAAATCTCGTCCTCGTCTTCCCGGATAGAAAAAGAAAATAACGGGAAGAAATATTGTAGTTTATACGCTTCAGGCCATCAGCAAGAAGCAACTTAAGCAAGGAATTATTAATCCTTCTAAAACAGGGATTTATCTAAAAACATTAGTACCTACTTCACGCTCTTAAACAAGTTCGGCTCGTCCCTAGACTTAACCATTATGTAATTGAGGTAGTTTATGAGAAATGCGAAAAACAATACAAGCTAGAGAAAAATCGTGTTTGCAGTGTTGATATTGGGTTAAACAATTTAGCTACATTAAGTTTTAAGGGTGCCGGAATCAAACCCAAGAGTGATCAATGGCAGACCGTTAAAATCTATCAATCAATACTATAATAAAGTGAAAAGCTTCCTACAATCTCAACTCCAGGAAAATAGATCGAGCAAAAGACTGAAAAAACTTTGCAATAAAAGAGAATTTAAAATCAATGACTATCTTCATAAAGCATCTCGTTTAATTATTGATACTCTAATTAATCAGATGCAGAGGAACTCTGATAATAGGGCATAATGAGGACTGGAAACAGAAGATAAATTTAGGGAAAAGAAATAATCAAAATTTTGTATCTGTTCCCTATAATAAGTTAATTGAAATGTTATCTTATAAAGCCAAGATGGTAGGGATAGATGTGATTATTACAGAAGAATCTTATACTTCCGCATCAAGTTTTATAGATAATGATTTGATTCCAGTGTACAAAAAAGGTGAGAAAATAAGAGTCAACTTTTCTGGCAAAAGAGTAAAGCGATGCAGCGCGGTCTTGGGGGTTTCCCCCATGAGCGACTGCATCAAGACAAAGAGGCTTGTATCGTACTGCCAACAAAGGATTAATCAATGAGTAAAGTGAACGGTTCTCTAAACATAATGAAAAAAGCAGTCCCAAATGTCTTTGACCATGGGATAGAGGGTGTTGTAGTTCACCCAGTCAGGATAACGCCTGCAATGCAGGAGGATTAGTCATATTTGACTATATTTTTATGAACTATTACACTTGAGAAGTTCATAAGTCTATACCATTTCACTTTAAGGATTTCACAAATAGAAATCTCCGAATTAAAGATATAGACTTTTTGGTATTAGAAGCAATAGGCAAGAGGTTTTTAGGAAAAAGCCAAGAAAAATGATTGAGGAGATTGACTTGTACAACTCTAGATCATGTTAAATAAAGGGGAAGTTTATTTTCTGGATATATCTACATAGTTTCAAAGTTATAATGTTAAATAATCTGTTGAAATTATTGTAACCTCAAAGTTTTCTGTCTATTAAATCTTAAAATCTTAATGCATGAATTTTGACTTCCGCGAAACAAAACAGTTATATGATAGTTTTTAAGTAGACAGATACTCTAACGCCTCCGTTAAAATAGGACTCTATAGATTTTTTGAGGTGGAGTTCCCTCAAAATTTGGAGCTTGTGGACAGATAGATATGAAAAATTATTGAAGGGTAATTCTCAAAAAAGCAGGGAATGATTTGCTAAAGGTCAAAATCATTAGGATAATTTGAGACATTACCAGAAGTGTAGTGAGAATGTCAACTCAACTCAAGAAATGTTTTGAAATTAATTATCTTAATTAGCTATTCACGACAGACTTTCTGGCATAATTATTACAGTAGTATCTATGGTTTTGTTAATGACCAAGTATTTTCACAAGAGGGATGTCTAAAGTGTCCAGTCAATTTGGTTTCATAGCTCTTTATGAAATAATGACAAGAAAACTAAAGAACTACTTAATTAGTCTTACCGCAAGTTTTTTCTAGTTTTGTCAATACCACTCTCTAGGATCAAGAAACTTATTGGGATCAATCTTAACTATTTAACCATGATAAAATCCTAAATATAGTTGAGATGTAAATTCTCAATGCTTTCCTGATACCAATTCAGACAGTAATTTACCTATTTTCTGATAACTAATGATTTGTGAAAATGGATTCTTGGTCGGTGTCAAACTTATCAGTAGAGAAATTGACAAACTCTCATAGTTATAGTTCATTGCTCATTAATAACTAAAACTTATTAGCACCAATGAACAAAGAATTATGACCTAAGCTAAATGGCCTAGCAAAAGTTAGGTCAAGATATAACGTGCTTTTTTGAAATCTGATCCGAATCTATTATGACTCAAACTTTTTCCAACGGTTCCAATTCTAGCAAAACACTTAACATCAATGGTGTTAAAACTTCTGATGCAGATGTAACGGGTAAAATTTCCTATAGACCTGACCGTAGCTCTTCATCCAATGGTCAATCAATTAGGCAACAACCTCCTGCTGAAGAAAGCAATGAGGCAATGATGGAGGCTGTCCGGACAATGCTACTCTCAGTAGGAGAAGACCCTGAGCGAGAAGGATTACTCAAAACTCCTAAGCGGGTTGCAGAAGCAATGCGGTTTCTGACTGGTGGCTACAGTCAATCCCTGGAAGAAATTGTGAATGGTGCTATCTTTGACGAAGGTCATAACGAAATGGTTCTAGTTAGAGATATCAATCTTTTTAGTCTTTGTGAACATCATATGCTACCCTTCATGGGAAAAGCTCATGTAGCTTATATTCCTAATCAAAAAGTAGTAGGACTAAGTAAGCTAGCTAGGATTGTCGAAATGTATTCTCGTAGATTGCAAGTCCAGGAAAGATTAAATCGTCAAATTGCTGAAGCAATTCAAACAATATTAGAACCAAAGGGTGTAGCAGTTGTAATTGAAGCTACTCATATGTGTATGGTAATGCGGGGAGTTCAAAAACCTGGTTCTTGGACTGTTACCAGTGCAATGCTTGGTGTTTTTGAAGAAGATCAGAAAACAAGAGAGGAATATTTGAGCTTAATTCGCCATCAACCTGCATTCTTTTAATAGGTAGTAACTGAATTTAGTGGGAATAAGGAATTGATGAAGGAGTCAGGAGACAGAAGAAAGGAGCTAAAATCAATTAGTGGCGATGCATCCACCCATTAATTGAAAACCACCAAATTTAATTATTTGGTGGAGTCCTTAAACCCATTTATAATCCTTCGATATGGGGCTACGCGCAAGTCAAAACTCCAAAATGTAAAAGTCAAAAATAATCTCTGACGCTTATTTGAATATTTATAAGTGTCATAACCATAATGCGTAGTGTTATAGAAGCAAGCTACATCTACCAGTTGATAATGGATAATGGATAATTAACTCTGGTTAAAACCGTAACAGAATAGAATATAAGGAAATATCCTAGCACTTTTTTTCTCTTGAAATAGAAGGCTTTAAACCTGAATTATCAATTATCCATTAGTAAAGAATTATCCAAATAAATTCTGACTCCTGAATTCTTTACTTAGTAAATTTTCTTATTTCCTTCCCCTGCTTTTCTATTGAATTCTTTACTTAGTAAATTTTCTTATTTCCGCCCCGTACTTTTCTATAAATAATTATAGAAAAGTACGGTGGAAGACTAAGATTCAAAGTAAATAACTTAGACAACAAAAATATACAGATAGAGAGATTTCTGATATGGCTAAACCAATCAAATTTGGAACAGATGGCTGGCGCGGTGTCATAGCTGATGATTTTACTTTTGAAAGAGTTGCTTTAGTAGCTCCCATTGCAGCTAGAATTTTAGAGAAAAATTATGCGGATTCTACTAATAATAGTAAGACAGTAATTGTCGGCCATGATCGAAGGTTTATGGCTGAAGAATTTGCTCAATTAGTTGCCGAAGCTGTTCAAAATGCAGGATTTGATGTTCTGTTAACTGATAGTTATGCTCCTACTCCTGCTTTTAGTTTGGCAGCATTTCAAAAACAAGCTCTTGGGGCAATTGTGATGACTGCTAGTCATAATCCAGGGAAATATTTAGGGTTAAAAGTCAAGGGTGCTTTTGGTGGCTCAGTGCCTCCAGAAATAACGAAGCAAATAGAAGATTTATTAACTGTTGAAGCTGAAAAAAGTCAGGTTCAAGGAAGTAAAATAGAAAGTTTTAATCCTTGGCCGAGTTATTGTGAAACTCTACAAAAAATGGTAGAGATTGAGAAGATTAAATCGGCGGTTAATGAAGGGAATTTAAAAGTTTTTGTTGATGTAATGCACGGTGCTGCTGCTGGAGGTTTACAACAAATATTGGGGGTAGAAGTTACGGAGGTTAATGGTGATAGAGACCCTTTATTTGATGGTGGGGCGCCTGAACCTTTGCCTCGTTATTTAAGTAAACTTTTTAAGGAAATTAAAAGTTATCGAGCAGCAAATAAAGGCAGTTTAGCAATTGGTTTGGTGTTTGATGGAGATAGCGATCGTATTGCTGCTGTGGATGGTGAGGGTAATTTTCTTAGTTCTCAAATTTTAATTCCAATTTTAATAGAACATCTGACAACTAGACATGGGTTTAGTGGGGAGGTGGTTAAGACTATTAGTGGTTCCGATCTATTTCCGAAAGTGGCAGAGTTATACAAGATGCCAATTTTTGAAACTCCTATTGGTTATAAGTATATTGCTGATAGGATGTTGTCTACTCAGGTACTTGTCGGTGGAGAAGAGTCTGGGGGTATTGGTTATGGTACTCATATTCCAGAAAGGGATGCTTTGTTGTCGGCGCTCTATTTGTTGGAAGCAGTCGTAATGTCTGGTGAAGATTTGAGTGTTATTTATCGCCAGTTGCAGGAAAAGACCGGTTTTAGTTCTGTTTATGACCGGATAGATTTGCCTTTAGCTAATATGGAAGTGCGAGGGCGACTGTTGGAGGAGTTAACAAATAAGCCTGTGACGGAGGTTGCCGGGCAAAAAGTGGTTGATTGTTTGACGATAGATGGGTATAAGTTTCGGTTAGCTGATGGTCGTTGGTTGTTGATTAGGTTTAGTGGTACTGAACCAGTTTTGCGACTTTATTGTGAAGCTGCGGATATGCAGCAAGTGAAGCAAACTTTGGAATGGGCGAAAAATTGGGCAAATAGTATTTAGGAGTCAGGAGGGATAGAAAGAATTTCGGTGGTGGTGCATAGTAATGGTAGAGAGAGTGCGGGAAGTGTGGGAGGTGTGGGGAGTGTGGGAAGAAATAACAGAAAAAAATTAAAAAGTATATATTTTCACCATTACTATGCAGGACAACCAGAATTTATGCACTTTTGTAAATAGCAATCCGCACTTATGTTGTAATATTTGATTGTAGGGGTTTGGTCTCCAAACCCCCTACAAAAATGGGATGAAAAGACGAAACTTAGAATTTTTTCACGAATCATTTCATACTGTTACTTGCTAATTAAGCGGACATAATATTGTTATAAATTTGAAGATATAGATGAACCTATCCCACTAATAATATTTTTGCTGAAAAGCCCAAATATTCTTAAAGATAAAAACGAAAAATTGAGCTTTTGAGGAAAACTTTACTTAAAGAAATAAGCATTTTTAGAATAGTGAGATAGGTTGATATAAGTATCCCTTAATTTTTATTCAATTATTATGACTTTGATGCTAACTTTTTTAGCTTCAGCAACCAGAAAGCTGTTCAAAATTAATAATTAATAATTACCTCTGCTTATAAAGAAGAGGATTGCTTAAAAGGAATTTTTTTTCTTCTCTTGGTTGATTGGATATGATTAGGTAACCCATCCATCCCATCCTACGGACTACTCCGCAAACAACCGCTTTTTTCTCCATGAATGGAGAGGCTTTATACCTTAATTTTTCGGTAATTTGTTTGATAAAAAAAATGCTTTTGCCTTTATCTGTCAAGACTTTTAGATTTAATCAGTAAGCCATAGTTAACGTAGTGCTATATAAAATTAGCCTAAGATAAAAATTAATTGCTGAACTTATGAATAAAATTGCTGTTGCTTTAATTAGCGGGTATCAACAATATGTTTCTCCTAGAAAAGGTTTTTCTTGTGCCCATAGAATATTGTACGGTGATGAGTCTTGTTCTCATTACATTAAACGTATGTTTATGGAACAAGATTTTTCTGAAGCTATTGCAGCAGCACGTCAAAGGTTTAAAGCTTGCAAAGAAGCTAATCAAATTTTGAAGTTACAAGCAGTTAGTAATTCCGAAAATGAAGAAGATTTGAAAGATAAAGAAAAGTTGGTAAAAGATAAACTACCTCAATTAAAAGTAAAAGATAGGGATAAGAGAAAATCAAATAGTAGTAGAGTTAGAGAAAATATTTATTGTTGCTATGAAATATTGGAATGTGATGATTGTCTTCCAGAATTAGAATGTGATGGTTGTTTTCCAGAATTAGAATGTGGTAGTTGTGACTTAGATTTGTAGTCCAGACTTTGGTAGTTATAGTGGTTAACGAAGTCAGAAATAAAAAGTCAGAAATTATTTTTGTAAGGGGAATTAGAGCAAAGTTCCAAAAACATTTCGCCTTAAAAGTCGGGGTTGGGCGACCCAATTATTTTGGTAATTATCATGGGTATAGCGGGCAAATATTGGGTCTATTTACCATTCATTTTAATAATAATTTTTGCCTACTCTACTACTCAATTTTTTCACCTCAGCGTATAAACCCCACCATAATGTAATTATGAAAAATACAATTATAGCAAAGGGAAATCCTATTAACACAAATAAGAGAAATATAGTTAGCTGAAATTTACCTCTTTGACTAAATTTTAAGAATGATTTATACCATCTTGGCAATGGTAAGGCATTTATTGTTACTCCACATTCTGCCATTATCTTCAGAGATTTTTGAGAGCTAGTAAAACCTTGTTGAAATTGACCACATCTATAATAATACTGACTCAGACCAAATAATATATGAGCTTCACCTCGGCGATCGCCTATCATTTTAGCAATATTTAAAGCCTTTTCCAAATACTCTCTTCCTTGAGTTAAATTTCCTAATTCAACTTCAATTACACCTAAATTTGTTAGAGCAGTTTCCTCTCCATTCAAATCACCCATTTCTATTGCTAACTCTAAACTTTTCTCAAGATAGGTAATAGCTTCGGGGTATGTTTTGAGAAAGCGGTAAATAATACCAATATTGCCTAAAGCAGTTTTAAAACTTTGGCTATCGCCTATTTCTTCTGCTATTTTCCGTTGTTGCTCGTAATAATTCATTGCCACATGATAATCTTGCAGAGAAAAATAAAAATTTCCAATACCTCCAAGTGCTACACATTCTTGATAAAGGTTTGTATTTTCTCTAGCAATATCTAAACCTTTTGTATGATATTTAATTGCTTTTTTATAATCACCAATAGAATCATAGATAGAACCCAAGTTTGTCAATATTGCACCTTCTCCAAGAGGGTTATTTATTGCTTTATTAATTTTCAAAGCTTGGGATAAAATATCTATAGATTTTTGATAATTTCCTATTTCTTGATCAGGAGAACTTAGATTTATTAGTATGTTTACTTCTTTTTCAGTAAGGAGATTTTTTTGAGCAATTACTAAACTTTGATTAAAGTAATTAATAGCTAGTTGATAACTACCTGTATGAAAGTGACAATTACCAAGACCATTTAAACAAATACAATCCCACTTATCATTTAATTTGCCTAAAAGTCGGTAAAAAATTTCTTTTGCTTGTTGATAGTAACCCCAAGTTATTAATAAGTCTCGTAATTTTTCATTAGTGGGGGTATTGAGAGTAATATCAATAATTGTCGTAGCTCTTTCCCAATCTTCGACTTCACACAAATGATGAAAAGCTTCTAAATAATGGCGCACTTTCTCTATATTAGGTGCATCTGCTTTTACCTTATACTCAGTCAACCACCATTCAACTGCTGAATATTGAGCAATTTCCCAAATAGATAATTCCTCTGACTCCGCTAGTTTTGAATCAATATCAAGATTAGCAAGCACTAACTCTCCAGCAACTGTAAAGTCAACATTTTCTAATTGTGACTGCATTTTCAAATCTACTTCGGCAAAATCATTTGTCATACCAAACTATCTCCTACTTTTGTATTTTTTCGAGTGAGCCGAAGCTACACTCCGAATTAAATTGTGCTGTCTGACAACTTCTTCAACATCCATATATCCAGTCTCACCTATTTCGACTAAATATCGGTCAAACAATACATCCATCATATCTTGCAAATATTCTCCCCCGTACTTCAATCCCTTATTCCATGCTTCCTGTGGTACTCCACGGCGATACACCGCTCCAAAACAAAGCAACTTGTAAGCATCAGGAAAATCATCCAGCAACCTTTGAAATGTCATTTCAATTCGTTTTTCTACTAACTGTCGCAAGTCTTTAGTATATCGTTGCAGTCTGAAATTATCCTTTTCTGACTCAATCTTTTCTTGCTGCTGTGCTTTCTCAATTTTTTTGATTTCGTGCCCCCACTTTTCCCAATAAGCAACCACATCACCAAAAAAAGGCTCGTTCATAATTTCTCCAGCAATAACTAGCAACGCTAAAGGATGACCCTCATACGCAGCACCTATTCGTTTTAAATATGGTTGATTTGGCGATACCGCTTCAACCTCTATTCCCGTCTTTTCAAATAACCCCAACTGCTCAAACTCTTCTAAACCTTCCAATAAATGACAACACCAACGTTCTGCATAACCCCACTCTTGCGACTGAGTAGGAAAATGTTGTGAAGTAACAATTATTCGACTTTGACATTCTGGTGCTGCCAATAATTTCTGAAAAAATTTAACCCAAAGTTCTCCTTGATATTCATCTCGAAAATTATTCCAACCTGTATCTTTGTTTCCCTCCAATAAAATTTCTAGAGATTCAATTTGTAATAAATAACAGTTATTTACCAATTTATATAACAAACGGTTGAGCAAAATTTCTGGTTGTTTGCGTTCATCTGTAGTCACTTTTTCATGCCACTTAATTAATAAGTCAGCAGCAACGCTAGTAAAATCTTTTGTCGTATCATCATTTTCAAAATCCAGAGGTTTGCTGCGTTGAAAACCTTCTATTTCTAAAACCTTTACTAACTGATATCCCAGAGAAGTTTTACCAATACCAGTAATTCCAGTTAGCACTAATAATCGACAATTTTCTTTTAATTTGGCAGTTAATTGATTAATCAATTGTTCTCTACCAACCCAAAAATATTCAATAAATCTTGCTCTTTCTTGCCTTTTTTGAAGTTGATTATTACTGGTAGGATCTACAATATCTTCCCAGTCTAATTCTAAAGCTTGACAAAAAGCTTTAAAAGCTTCATTACCAATAGATATTCCCTTCAGAAAACGCTGCCAATTTTGATTTGAACAACCTTGAGCATAAATTATTTCTCCTTGATATTCCCTAGGCCATTTTTGCTCATTAGGTTCCAAAATCTTACTTGCTTCAATTAGTGGCGCATCCTTCGTAGAAGCATCCCATTGCCAGTCTTTTTCTTGCATAGCTTGACGAATTTTCTGGACTCCCTGTCGGTCAGCTTTGAATCCCATTTTTTATTACCTTACGAATAAATATTTGTCAAGGATCGTATTTTAGTGCAATTTTTTGCAAAAAGCTAATTTCAAACAAAATAGTGACTCTAGAGAAATCTTTATAGATTCAGGATGATTGATTTTAGAAAGTCAATCTAATATAAATCACAAAAAATGAACAACTTCTATGTAAGTCCTGAACATCAAATTATTGTTGACGAACTAATAGAAACTCAAAGACATTATGGCTATCAAAAGGGATGGATTTATTACAGTCTTTTAGAAGATAAACGCTCTAAATATTTCACATTAGGAGACTGCTTAAAAATTGCATCTAAACTCGGATATCAACCTGGATGGGGTTGGCATTTCTGGCGAGAAGTTCAATGATTATAAATTGATGGCAAAATCTGAGGGTAGGTATTATTCCTGCCCAGAAAATTTTGTTAAAATACAGTTAAAAACAGAATAATTTTGATACTTGCTATAATTAATCAAAGCCAAAGGAGAAAAAAATTATGCCATCCCCATTTCCTGGTATGGACCCATATTTAGAACATCCCGATTTATGGCCGGGATTACATCATCGACTTATTGTCAGGATAGCTGACTTATTATCTCCCCAACTACGTCCGAAATATTTTGTTTCTGTGGAAGTCAGAATGTATGAAGAAAAGGATGCCAAATCTTTACTTGTAGGTCTTCCAGATGTTTCTGTGCTGTCGAAAAAAAGCCAAACTAACAAATCAAATTCTACAGAATCTCAGGTTACAGCAACAGCAACTTCCACAAAACCTATAACAGTAACTCTGCCAATACCTATAACTATTCGCCAAGGATATTTGGAAATTCAAGAAGTAGCAACTAAGGAAGTTGTAACTACCATAGAAATCTTATCTCCTTCTAATAAAAGAAGTGGAAAAGGTAGAGAAATGTATCTAGAAAAACGAGAAAAAATTTTAGATAGTCTGACTAATTTTATCGAAATAGATTTATTGCGTCGCGGTCAACGAATGCCTATTTTAGATCATGAAAATAAAAATCATTATCAGATTTTAGTGAGTCGCGAAAAACAACGACCAAGAGCAGATTTATATGCCTTTAATATCCAAAATAAAATCCCGGAATTTCCTTTACCATTACGCCCAGAAGATACAGAGCCAATTATAGATTTACAAGCTTTATTAAATAATATTTATGATGTTGGCAGTTACGATTTAAAAATAGATTATACTCAAAAACCAGTACCAGAATTATTGGAAAATGATGCAACTTGGGCAGATACTTGGTTGCGACAAGAAGGAATAAGATAATACCGTTTCACGGAGGTCAAAATTTAAAATTTAAAATTCAAAAGTTTCGTATTATAATTAATCTACAGAGCTAGTAATTGTTTAAATGGAATTTAGGATTAAGTATCTTTACTAACTGGATTTGGTATTATAGCAATCAGGAATGATTTATGAAATATTCCTGACTCCTGACACCTAATAAATATTGATATAGAAAAATGGAAAATATTACTCTCAAACAAACAACTCCTAAATTGCTAGTTGTCGCTACTGGTAATCCTGGAAAAGTTCAAGAAATGCAAGAATATCTATCAGATTTGAATTTAAAATTACAATTAAAACCTAAAGATTTAGAAATTGAAGAAACTGGAGAAACTTTTCTGGAAAATGCTCGCCTCAAAGCAACTGAAGTGGCAAAAGCTACTGGGGAATGGGCGATCGCTGATGATTCAGGATTAGCAGTGGATGCTTTGGATGGTAGACCGGGAATTTATTCTGCTCGTTATGCTCCTACTGTTGCGGAACAAATAGAGCGAGTCTTGACAGAATTGGGAGATAATTCTAATCGTCAAGCACAGTTTGTTTGCGCTCTAGTTATTGCTAGACCTGATGGTACAGTTGCCTTAGAAACAGAGGGAATTTGCCGTGGAGAAATTTTATATACTTCCCGTGGAAATGGTGGGTTTGGTTACGACCCTATTTTTTATTTTCCTTCCCAAGAAAAGACCTTTGCTGAAATGTCTGGGGAAATGAAGCTCTCTCTCTCCCATCGTGGTGAAGCTTTTAAAATATTATTGCCTCAGATGAAAGAGATGTTTGCCTAGTTTTGTATATTGGCAAAAACTACAAGTTTGGTAGGGGTTTGGTAACCAAACCCCTACGATATTGACCTGAAAAAAACTGATAACTGAAATGATTTCAACCTAACCTAACTAAAAACTAAGACGTTATAGTTTTTGGATATATTAGCCTATTTTATATAATAACAGATATTTACTCAAAATGAACTTATCCTTAGGACTTGATTTTGGTACTTCGGGAGCGCGTGCTGTAGTTATTGACTCTAACCTTCAGGTTAAAGCACAAACGCAGTACGCTTGGGAAAATTCTGAGTCAAATAAATTACCTCATGTTTGGCAAAAAGCTTTATTTAGTCTCCTGAACAATATTCCTGAAAACATACGACAGCAAATTCAGGCGATCGCTATTGATGGTACTTCGGCAACTGTACTATTGTGCAATAGTTATGGTAAACCTCTGAGTGAAGCGTTCCTGTTACAATGACAGAGTTAGATGTAGGTTGGGTTGAGGCAACGAAACCCAACACTATATTGATTTGTTGGGTTTGACTCCGTTCTACCCAACAAAGCTAAAAACTATAACGTTATAGTTTTAGCATATATTAACCTATTTTACATAATAACAGATATTTACTCAAAATGAACTTATCCTTAGGACTTGATTTTGGTACTTCGGGAGCGCGTGCTGTAGTTATTGACTCTAACCTTCAGGTTAAAGCACAAACGCAGTACGCTTGGGAAAATTCTGAGTCAAATAAATTACCTCATGTTTGGCAAAAAGCTTTATTTAGTCTCCTGAACAATATTCCTGAAAACATACGACAGCAAATTCAGGCGATCGCTATTGATGGTACTTCGGCAACTGTACTATTGTGCAATAGTTATGGTAAACCTCTGAGTGAAGCGTTCCTGTTACAATGACAGAGTTAGATGTAGGTTGGGTTGAGGCAACGAAACCCAACACTATATTGATTTGTTGGGTTTGACTCCGTTCTACCCAACAAAGCTAAAAACTATAACGTTATAGTTTTAGCATATATTAACCTATTTTACATAATAACAGATATTTACTCAAAATGAACTTATCCTTAGGACTTGATTTTGGTACTTCGGGAGCGCGTGCTGTAGTTATTGACTCTAACCTTCAGGTTAAAGCACAAACGCAGTACGCTTGGGAAAATTCTGAGTCAAATAAATTACCTCATGTTTGGCAAAAAGCTTTATTTAGTCTCCTGAACAATATTCCTGAAAACATACGACAGCAAATTCAGGCGATCGCTATTGATGGTACTTCGGCAACTGTACTATTGTGCAATAGTTATGGTAAACCTGTGACTGAAGCACTTCTTTACAATGACAGTAGAGGAGTGGCAATGATGGATAAGTTGAAAAGTATTGCTCCAGATAATCATCCTGTTATTAGTGCGACTTCTAGTTTCGCAAAATTGTTATGGTTGCTTGAAAATATTTCTCTGTCAAACCAAACTTATTATTTTTTGCATCAAGCAGACTGGTTAGGATTTTTGCTTCATGGAAAACTGGGAGTAAGTGACTATAATAATGTTTTGAAACTGGGTTATGATGTGGGCGACTTATCTTATCGAGACTGGTTGACTAATTTTGTTAATTCTGAAGTTGGCAAAAGTATCCAGTTACCAGAAGTAGTTACCCCAGGTGCGACTGTCGGAAATGTGACAACAGAAGTTGTAAATAATTTTGGTTTGTCTCCTGAATGTGTTGTTTGTGGCGGTACAACAGATAGTATTGCTGCTTTTATTGCTAGTGGTGCTAATACTCCGGGAGAAGCAGTAACTTCTTTGGGTTCGACGCTAGTGTTAAAACTTTTGAGTCGTACTAGAGTTGATGATGCTAAATATGGTATTTATAGTCATCGTCTCGGAGATTTGTGGTTAGTCGGTGGTGCTTCTAATACTGGGGGTGCTGTTTTACGACATTTTTTTACTGATAATGAGTTGGAAAGTTTGAGTAAACAAATAGATCCTAATATTAAAAGTGGGTTAGATTATTATCCTTTGTTGGAAAAAGGCGATCGCTTTCCTATTAACGATCCAGAATTATTACCAAGATTAACCCCTAGACCAGAAAATCCTGTAGTTTTTCTTCATGGTTTACTTGAAAGTATTGCTAGAATTGAATTGCGGGGTTATGAACTGTTGCAAGCATTAAGCGCAGCTACCCTCACCAAGGTCTATACTGCTGGAGGCGGTGCCAAAAATCCTACTTTTACAGAAATTCGGGCACGGTATTTAGGAGTACCTACGATGAAAGCTGTTTTTACAGATGCAGCTTATGGTAGTGCTATTTTGGCAAAAAGAGGGAATAGGGAATTAGGGTTTGCTGAAAAAAGCAGAGTTTCAATAATTGATAATTGATAATGGATAATTGATAATTACCTCTCCCTAAAACGGATTGGATTGAATAAAAGGAAAATAAATTCATTGTTTCTCTTGATCTAGTTGGCTTTAAAGCTTAATTATTCGGTAATGGTTTGATATTTAATCAGCAAGACTTAATTAATGTTAAAAAAGGATGCTACAGAAAAGTACATCTTGATAAAATTTGTTGAAAAATAACTGCTCCAATTGATTTTAGATTAGATAACTATCTCTATCATTTATCCATTTTTTTTAAATTTACTCCTTCTTTCTTCTTCCTTCTTTTCTAGAAAAGAGGAAATAGAAAACAAAAATTTGTAGTAATAATCTAGACATAGTTTACAGAATTATGCTCATTCCATATTAAGGGTGGGTTATACCATTTCTCAAAAACTTTATCTATTTCAGAGTAGGGGAGTAGGGGAGTGTAGGGACGTTTTGCTGCGCAACATGGAAAGCGGAGCATTCCGGAACGGAAAACGCATTTTTGCCTGTGCAACGTCCGTACCGGAGAAGCAAAAATAAGAATAATTAACATTAAAAAGTGCTAAAATTAGCAAAAAAATGATTCTGCGCCCTGCTGATTAGTTAATAACTGAAGTATCGCCCAAGTATAGCAATAATGCATGGGAGTTGGTATTAACCAATTCTATTTTAGCATTTTTGAATCCTAAATTAATACGAACATCATAATTACGTCGTTCAACTTGACTAGGTTCGTATTCTCCTCTTAAAACAAGTTCTCCATCCCAACTATATACTTCCACAAATCTCAAACTAGATTCTCGATATTCAGCTACTATCCACCAACCACTTCTGCCTGTTTTAAGAAGTTCCAATAAATTGTCGCGAGTTCTAACTCTAATAGTTGTACCTTGATTCATGGGATTAATAGACAAGTAAATTTTTAGGAAAATTTTATTTTGATAATAAGATAGTCAAGGTATTTTTTAGGAGTATGTACTTTAGTAGATTCAAACTTAAATTGCTAACTAAAACATAGTATCTACCTATTATTTATTAATAATTAAATTAAGATTAACAGTGTATCAGCAATACTACTTAGTAATTTATACTCACAAAATTTTGATAAAGAATTGTTGAGAAATTGTTGTTTATCTTAATAGGGATCAATATGAAAAGCCCAGCTTATGATCTATATCACAAAAATTATCGGAATAGATCTATTACTTTATGAGTAATTTTAAGAGATAATAATAAGTATCGGGTTGAGATTAATTTTATGAACAATGTTGTACTCGGCCTAAACAACAAACTTGTTGCTCAGGTCGCTGAATTAAGTGGAATGAGTTCTGTTGAAGCCGCAGAATCATTAGCAGCGCTAGAAAGATTTACTACTGCAGATTTCCGGAAAATGAGACGGGCAGATAGAGAAGGAAAAAACGAAGGCAACGTTAAAAAGCTTAACAATTTTATGCACAAAATGCCCCCTTATGATGGTGATATTTATCGGGGTATGTCTTTTAGTGAAAAATCAATAAAATCTTTTATTCAACAATTAAAACCCCATGGAGATTATACTTTAGATTCGGTCACCAGTTTTACTTCCGATCCAAAAGTTGCTGAAACTTATTCTGGTCATTGTTACCCAGTAGTAATTCGGGTAAAACATAATCATTCAGGAATTCCTATCAGTGATTTCTCGGCAATGTATAGTGAAAGAGAGGTATTAGTTCCTAAAGGTACTAAATATGAGGTAACTCATGTACCCAAGGAAGTTAAATTAGGAGAAGTAAATTATATTGACCTAGAAGAAATTTCCATCGAAGGGGATGATTTTGAGCATAATTAATTAATTAATTAATGAGCATAATTAATTAACTTGAAAATACGAAGTATAAATTATACCAATTTTAAAAGAGTACAAAAGGTAATAGGAAATCGGAAAAAATCTACCCTGACTTTTGATTTTCCCGATTTTCTGTTTCTGATGCGAATCAAGCTTTGGGTCTTCAAGGCTCAAAAATTGCTTTCATTAATGAATAATTGATAATTACCTCTTATTTTACTTTAGGATTTTTCCCAAAATCATATCACCTATAACCTTAATAAATTATTGTTAATAAATTATTGAACTGGCAAGAAAATAGTCATTATTTCTCCTTTAGTTGGTCGATGTCGAACTACTAACTTTCCTCCTATTGCTTGAAACAAATTTTTAGTCACTTTTAAATTCAAACTAAGACTACCTGTTTCTGGTTGAAACATTAATAAATGACCAATAGATTTAAAAGGTGTTTTTGTGGAACTGGTGAAAGGTGAATGACTTTTTCCACCTACATCAGAATCAGATTTAAGTTGTAATTTTAGTTGATTTCCAGCTAACATTACCTCCACCTGCATAAGACTACCTGAAGGTAAATTTCGGGAAAAATTTTCAACCAAATTTCCTAATACTTGGTCTAGCATAGTTGGGTCACTCACAACGGTTGGCATTTTTGGAGGTAAAATAACTTTCAAAGTATGATTTCTTTGATTTGCCTTTTGTTGCCAACGAGGTATGCTTTTTTGAAAGACTTCAGCTAGAGGAATAGTTGTTAATTGTAGGTATGGATATGGTTGCTTAAAAGATTGCTGAGTTTCTAATTCTACTGCTCTAAAAATCAGATTAAACCGTTCTATTTGAGAAGTACATTCAGCATCAATCATTTGTAAACGCTTTTTGATTACTTCCTGATTTAGATTAGGACGTTTTAATAAAAGGCGAGTTAAAGTCTGAATTGTTGCTAAAGGAGTTTTGACTTCGTGGGCGATAGCTTGTAACAATTCCACATCTGGAGATTTAAGATTTTCAATGGTAGATTTTAGTGATGTAGTAGTTTCTTGATTTTCTCTATTTTTGCTAGGAATATTAATTTCTAATGATTCATTATTTTTACTATCTACATTTGGTACATTATCTAATAATAAACGACTAAATTCCATGACTATTTTGTAGTCAGGAGCAATAGGAGGAAACTGCTCAAACAGACGGTCTAAAATAGATAATCGCTGATAAGATTGGGAAATATTTTTTTGCTGTTTATCAATATTTATAGCCTGCAAATATGTTGGTAATACGATTCGTTTGCGCAAGACAATCCATGCTTTTTTGACTATTTCTGGGTCAAAAGAAAATAGAAAAGCTGGTGTATTATCTATTTTTTTTCCTAATAGCATAATCAAACTAAATTCAGCAGTTAAAACTAAACAAAACTGCTCATTTGTTATTGGGTCTTTAGTCGATAAAGGTAATATTGGTATAGTAGTCGGTAAGGAATTAATACTATCTGCTGCTGGTAATAGAGGTAAACTTTGCCGTCTCAAGATTGATAACCAGTCTAAACTTTCTGGTATTTCACTGGTAAATATTGATGTAGAAAAACTCTGAGTTAAAGTAGGATTTGTTAAGACAGGAGTAGGGCTAGATAATACTAATCCATGATCTGATTTAACATGAGAAAATAAGGAATTAGAACTAGGGCATTTTGAGCTGCTTTGAGATTCCCAATTTCCGAGTAAAGAACTAGGATTTTTGATTCCTTTTTCTTTGTCAGTTTTCGTCATCTCTTGATTTTTTAAATCTTGATAATCTGAGATTTTTACTGACTTTTCTAGCAGTTGATTAATAGAAGCAATGGCACTATACCATTCCTTTTGAGCTTTTAAATATAAATGTTTATTTTTCTCTGTTATAGAAGGAGGTGGATTTTCCCTTGCCAGTTCCATTTTTGTTGCAGAAAAATGATTATTTGAACTTTCTAGGGCAAAAATGTCACTTAAAGTTGGTAATACATAGTTTTCCATTTGTTTTACTAAAATAAATGAATAAATAATTTTAGTTGATTAACTACTAATAAATTCAGACTTCTACAAAAGCTTTAATGTTCTATGATTAGTTCTTTTTATAGAAGTAGACCTGACTTAATACTTAGGGTATCGGCATTCATACATTATTTATGTTGGTATAACCGAACTAAATCACCGCAATCTCCGCTAGTATAGAATAGGGAGTAATGATTAGGGAGCAGGGAGTAGAATCAACTGTCAAATTTAATTTGATCGTCAGGCAACTAGGAGTAACAGGTAATACCAATTCCCCAAAATAATCTAAGAGCTTACTCAATACTTCAGTTATTAACTAAGAAGTAAGCTTCAATAATGTTTATTAAGGATTATATAGCAATTCCCAAGAAGCGTGAGGTACAAAATTCGTTTGTTTTAGGGAATAGGGAATAGGGAATAGGGAATCAGGAATCAGGAATAGAAAAGAAATTAAAGAGCCTGTGTACCTCATAAGCTTGAGAAACGCTATAGAAGATATATTATTCTTAATAACCCTATTCTCTACTTTCAAGAAGATGTAGCCAAGCTTTGAGAAATGATATAACAGGGAATAAAAATAGAACTGTACTTTATGTTGCTCCAGAAATTATATATATTTGTACTAGCTGGGGTGAATTCAAATTAAGTTAACAAAAAATATTCCAGCTCCTGTACCCGAATTTAACTTATCATAATCTACACTTTAGCAATACCTAAAAATCTCTAAAATTATTGATTTATACTAATGCTAGTTAACAGTAAAAATATAAATGCCCATATCACTAACCGAACCAAAAAATCTATTATCTGACCTGCTCGCTGATTATAGTTCTCAAGTAGATTATCTGGCCATTCGCCTAGAAGAATCCCAAGGAACAGATATTCTCTTGCGAGGCCACAAAATAGAAACCTTGAGTGAAGGTATTTCCATTGGTGGTCAAGTCCGAGCTTGCTATAAAGGAGCTTGGGGTTTTGCCAGTTTTAATCAAATATCTACCTTAAAAGACAGAATAGAAGAGGCGATCGCTGCGGCTAAACTTATTGGAGAAGAAGAAACTATTTTAGCTCCTATACCTATTATTCAAGCAACTCATATAGTCTCCCTTACAGGTAAAGACCCTCGTCAAATATCTTTAGCCAATAAAAAAGAACTCTGCGAACATTATGGCCAAGTTCTACGGAGTGTCGATCCTCGAATTGCCACTGTATCTGTTCGTTATGGGGATAGTACCCAAAAAATCATTCTAGCTACTTCCGAAGGAACCATGCTAGAACAATCTTGGACAGATATGGAAATGCGTTTTGCTGCTACTGCCAGGAATGGGGAAACCGTACAAACTGGTAGGGAAACTACGGGTTCTCGTAAAGCCTATGAAGATTTAACTAATCTGGACAATCAAGTTCGGAGCGCTGCTGAGAGAGCTGTTAATTCTCTAGCTTTACCGATCGTTCAAGGTAATACTTATACAGTAGTTATTGACCCTATTCTTACAGGTCTATTTGTTCACGAAGCTTTTGGTCATCTTTCAGAAGCAGATATGGCATACGAAAATCCCGATCTATTAGAAGTTATGACTATTGGTCGGAGATTTGGTCCTGAGAACTTACAAATATTTGATGGTGCGATGGTGCCACCGATGCTAAATGGAGAAGAGGGAGAAGTACATCGAGGTAGTTATATTTATGATGATGAAGGTACTTTAGCAACTACTACTCAGTTGATTCAAGATGGAGTTTTGGTCGGACGTTTGCACTCGCGAGAAACTGCTGGAAAATTAGGGGAGAAACCTACAGGTAATGCACGTTGTCTTGACTATCATTATCCACCTCTAGTCAGAATGACTAATACTTGGATAGCACCAGGAAATACTCCTGTTTCAGATTTATTTACTGATATTAAGGAGGGAGTTTATGCTCGGAACTGGTTGGGTGGAATGACTAATGGGGAAATGTTTACTTTTAGTGCTGGTGAAGCTTGGATGATTAGAAATGGTGAGTTAGCTGAACCTGTGCGAGATGTGACTCTTTCGGGAAATGTGTTTAATACTTTGGCAGATATTGAAGCGATCGCCGATGATTTTTATTGGGATGAGTCTGGTGGTTGTGGCAAAGGTGGGCAAAATGGTTTACCTGTTGGTTGTGGCGGACCAAGTTTGCGTATTAGGAATGTTGTTGTTGGTGGAGATGCTTCAGAAGTCTGAAGTTAGAAGTCAGAACTCAGAAGTTATATCATGTCCGGTAGTATCGGTATAATTCATACCTCGTAGGGGTTTGGTCTCCAAACCCCCTAACCAATTTGAACTCAGAAGTTGGCAAAATTGTAGTGGACTGACACAGCTAAAATGGTGCCCTGCATCATTGGGGGGCGGGTTTATCTAACTTTAGGTGAAAGCTCGCGTTAATTTAACGGGGAAACCTGCCCCTACTATTGCACTATTTATAGCAGTTTTCATTAATATAGAGTACTAGACTGACACAGCTAAAACTGTGCAATAGATTTTTTGTTTCTAGGTGTCTTTTTCTCCCCACCCGGACCACACTTCCCACCCGGACCACACCCCACATCTAACGCACTATTTAAGGTGTGTCGGTCCAGTACAGAGATTTGGGTTTAAAGGAAGAAGTAAGAAGGAAGAAGGAAGAAGTAATGCAAGTCATGAAGTGAAAACCGCTATAAGGTGTGTCAGTCTACTACTGGACTGAAGTTATATTATTCAGGACTTATAGCAAATTCAAAAAAGGCAGTTACATCTTAATTTGTGATTTATTCCTACAATAAAAAATTGTAAATTCCATAAATTGTAAAAATAAAACCTTTTTTACTCTTTTTTTATTATGTTGTTCTTTCCCTGTTCCCTCCATACCTGTTCCCTGTTCCCTATGTTGTGACTGTAGCAATATTTTATGAAATTGGTATTACGCACGCGCAACCAAGAAACCGGGTTTATTGCCCCGATCTTGCTGTTCAAAGCGCGAAATTTTGTTCATAAACCCGGTTTATGAAGTAATTTCAGTTATCAGTCAGAAGTTGACAGTGGTTCCCGTTGTGATGAGGTAAAGCTATAATATCTTGTAGGGGTTTGGTCTCCAAACCCTTAACCTGCAAACCCCTAATACCATTTCTCAAAAACTTTTCTACATTTTGATTAAAGTAGGGGAGGTAGGGACGTTGCATAAGGGCGTCCCTACAAACAAGAATAATTAATGCACTCATAGTGCTCAAACTAACAAAAAAGTAATTACCTTAGTTTAATTACTTAATAACTGAAGTGTTATTCAAGGTCTTGCGTTACTTTTAGGAATTGGTATAACCAAAGTTAAAATCAGAAGTTAAATTCTTGCTTTGAGGTTCGATATAAGATATGTTTACTTAGAGCAGTTTTGATTGACATGAAAACTCTGTTCCCTGTTCCCTGTTCCCTGTTCCCTAGCGCTATAACTGAAATGACAGCTCAACTAAAACGAGAAATTGGCGTATTCGGCGCTACCCTTATGGGTTTAGGTTCAATTGTCGGTACTGGAGTATTCGTCAGCATTGGTATTGCTGCTGGTATTTCAGGCCCATCGGTAATTATTGCTGTAGCGATAGGTGCTGTTGTTGCTACCTGCAATGCTTTTAATAGTGCCCAGTTAGCAGCAAGTCATCCTGTAAGTGGCGGTACTTACGAATATGGTTACAAATATTTGAATCATTGGTTAGGTTTCATTGCTGGATGGATGTTTCTTTTAGCTAAAAGTGCTTCTGCTGCTACTGCTGCTTTAGGTTTTGCTGGTTATTTGCTTAATGCTTTTGGGATAAATAATCAAATTTGGTTGGTATTGACTGCTTTAACTGCTGTGGTTGTATTAACTATTGTTGTGTTAACTGGTATTCGTCGTTCTAATATCGCTAATATTATTATTGTTTCGATTACTTTATTTTCTCTAGCTGTATTTATTTTCGTAGGAGTACCTCAAGTTATCTTGTCTGGAGGGGAAAATTTAACGCCTTTTTTTCCTGGGGATAAACCTATACCATCTTTATTACAAGCTGCTGCTTTAATGTTTGTCGCGTATACTGGTTATGGACGTATTGCAACTTTAGGCGAGGAAGTTAAGGAACCACGACGTACTATTCCCAGAGCGATCGCCTTAACGATGCTTGTCACTTGTTTGTTATATATCTCTATCTCTGTAGTTACTGTAGTAGTTGGTAAAGAAGTGATAGATAAATTATCTCAAGGAAATGTAAGTTTAGCTGCACCTTTAGAAGTTATTGCTAAATCAGGTTTAGGTGTTCCTGTAATTCCGAAATTAATTGCTGTTGGTGCTATTACGGCAATGTTGGGAGTGCTGTTAAATCTGATTTTGGGTTTGTCGCGAGTTTTGTTGGCAATGGGAAGACGACGAGATGTACCTAGAATTTTTGCTAGGTTAAATAGTGGGGAAACTACACCTTATGTTGCGGTGGTAGTAGTGGGAGTAGCGATCGCTTTTTTAGTTTTAATTGGAGATGTGAAAACTACTTGGTCTTTTAGTGCTTTTAATGTTTTAATTTATTATGCTATTACTAATTTTGCTGCTCTCCAACTTTCTCCAGAAGAAAGACTTTATCCTAAGTGGTTAGGTTGGGTAGGTTTAGCTTCTTGTTTGTTTCTAGCTTTTTGGGTAGAACAGCAAATTTGGTTAGTAGGTTTAGGGTTAATTATTGTTGGTTTAATTTGGCATAGTTTGATTCATAGATTGATTACTGATTAGATTCACAATTTTTCCCTTATCTTTATCTGCACTTATATAAACTATAAGTAGGGTTTGCTGAATAAAATATGCGTGGTAAGGGTAGGAGTCAGGAGTCGTAGGGGCGTTTGCGGAGCATTCCGGAACGGAAATGGCCATGTGCTAACGCAAAGCTCCGCTTTATATGTCGCTCCGCGTTTTTCATGTCGGCTCAAGCGCCGAAACGGAGTTGTGCGATAGCAAAACGCCCGTACAGGAGTCAGGAGAAATGGGAATTATAAAGGAGGTAGTCGGAAAAATTGTCCCTCAATTTTTCTGCCATGATCATCCCAAAATACTAGCTTTATGCAGCTCTTTCCACCGAAAAGCTTGCACTTTTTTCGACCTAAAAAGCCTAAAGCCTTTATATGTCAATACTTTTATAATTAATCAGCAAACCCTAAGTAGACTAACACAGGCAAAATGTGCCAGTAGTAGGGGCGGGTTCTAGGTTAAATTAACAAGTTTAACCATCAAATAAAATAAACCCGCCCCAAATATATTGTTTAAGAATTTGACTGATAAATTTGTCTTAACTAATCGATAGTTTCCACAGTTTTTAGAGAGGCAATAATTGTTTCTAAAACCCGAACATTTTCTATAGTATTAATCTCAGAAAATATCTCTTTCCCTGACTCCCCAAATCTCTATTCTAATCGGATTTCTATTCCAGAAAGTATTCCTCTTTGTTCACCAATTTCAATTCCCTCTGGCAATATTTGTTGATACCAAGGATATTGTTGGTATACTGCCATATCTCACCTAATTATTTCTTGTATTATGGGGATTAATTATTCATTATCAATTATCCATTATCAATTATCGATTATTTACCACCATCTTGTTGCTGGTTCACCTTTAAATGGTCCGACAATATCAGAAGTAATCCATCCCCCATAAAAATCTCCTGCTTGAGCTTTCACTAACTCATCATTAACATAACAAGCATCCATCAAACTAGCATAAAAACTATAATATCCTTCCATAGAAATAAAACTAGAAGTAGGATTCAAATATCGCCACACAGCATTACTTACATATTTGTCACCAACCGACACATCATAATAGGAAGCTGAACCTTTCCACTCACAGAAAGTTTTCCTGGGATTTTCGATTAAATAATCTATTTTAACATCTTCTGGTGGAATGTAATAACAAGGAGGGTGACTTGTTTCTAAGACTCTTTTGGCTTGATTTGTTTCTGCCAAAACTATGTTATTAAAAATAACCTTCAAATGTTTATCTGTGTCTTGTAAAATAGCTGGACGTGGATAATCCCAGACTGATTCTTGACCGGGTTTGGGTGGAATTGGATTTGGTGTCATTGTCATTTCAGTTATCAGTTATCAATTATCAATTATCAGTATAATCAAAATTTCAGACTTTGCCACAAACATTGCTTGAATTTGTATTTATTAGTAACTAGAGAATTAAAAATAGAGTAAAATAATGATAATTTTCTCTCTCTTTATCTATTTTAACTTTGGTTTAGTATTGGTAGATTTAAGAGTATCTTGGATCTGTATTTACCACCTCTTATGAATTATATAAAAAGGAGGGTGGCTTGTTTCTAAGACTCTTTTTGCTTGATTTGTTTCTGCCAAAACTATGTTATTAAAAATAACCTTCAAATGTTTATCTGTGTCTTGTAAAATAGCTGGACGTGGATAATCCCAGACTGATTCTTGACCGGGTTTGGGTGGAATTGGATTTGGTGTCATTGTCATTTCAGTTATCAGTTATCAATTATCAATTATCAGTATAATCAAAATTTCAGACTTTGCCACAAACATTGCTTGAATTTGTATTTATTAGTAACTAGAGAATTAAAAATAGAGTAAAATAATGATAATTTTCTCTCTCTTTATCTATTTTAAGTTTGGTTTAGTATTGGGAGATTTAAGAGTAGCTTGGGTCTGTATTTACCGAATTATTAATTATTAATTGTTAATTAAATAATTGTGGTTTAAAGCCT